>JAFDWI010000302.1 GCA_018268545.1 Actinomycetota bacterium | reverse complement strand
GCCTCGACCCTCACCATTCGGTTCGGCCATTCCCCACACCCACCAACCACGCCACGACCATCCCCAAACCCACGCCACCAAAACAGCATTCTTCAACAGCGTCCTAGTCCAGTGCTCCTGCATGGCTGATCCGGAAGAACGGCCGGCCAACCTCGGAGAATCGAATTGCAATCATGTGCGATCTGAATTCGACAGTGATGGACCCCGCCACTCGATCAGCGGAGGTCACGCCACCGCCACGAGGCGTCGGCGATGAGCAGTTCGGGGTCGCCGGTCCACAGTTCCGCGTCGCTTCGTACAGCGAGCGCGGCGGCGAACGCGTCGGCGAAGGACATCGGGTGGTCGGCCTTGATCCGTGCGGCGTCGAGTATGTGTGCCGCATCGGGAAGGCGAACGTCGAGGACGCGGCGCAGGTCGCGCAACGTCCGGGCCGCTTCGTGTTCGCCACGGGCGCGGCGGATCACGTAGTGGACTTCACCGAGGTTGATCCACGACATCAACGGCCGAGTCCCGGTGAGCAGCGTCGCGACCTGCGCGGCAGCCGGGGCCGCGTCCTCGAGATAACGCAGCACCGCCCAGGAATCGAGGACGACCGTCAGCGGGACTGCTCCCGCGCCCGGTCGGCTGCCCGATCCGCGAGCAGCGTGCCGGTCAGATCGAGACCCCGGAAACGCCCGCGGAGAGCACCGGACGATTTCGACGGGCGCAGCACGACTTGGTCACCGTGGAGCGAGAAGTCGACTTCGTCGCCGGGCGCTAGACCGATCTCGTCGCGGATCGGTTTCGGGATCACGACCTGACCTTTCGGGCCGACACGGTAATTCATACTCGAAAGTATAACTATCGCGGGTTCGGGGAGACGGCGGCGGCTCGGCCTTTCGGTGGTACGGGGTCGAACCTGATTTCGACCGCGTCGCCGAGGATGACGCCGGGCCGGGGCGTCAACTGCGGTAGGCGTCCGCACGATGACGGCTCGCGGTCACCGTCACCGTCGCTGCATCGTCGTCGATCAGGTACAGGATCCGATAGGTGCCGCGCCGAGCGGTGAAGCCGGGTGTAAGCGGGGGAAGAAGTGGCTTGCCGACCCGGTGTGGATCATCGAGCAGTGGCCCGGTGATGAACTCGTACGCGGCCACGGCGACCTTCTCCGGCAACTGATCGGTGAGTGCCCGCGCCGCAGGTCCGGCGATGGACAACCGATAGCGATGGGTCACCCGTTCGATCGGCCCGCTGCCTGCATGGCCGCCGCCAACTGCGCTTCGTCGAGGACGTCACCGGCGGAGACCGCGGCTCGCCCCGCCCGATCGGCGGCGAGCAGCGCCTGGTCGGACAACACGTCGAGGGTCTCCTGGATGATGTCGAAGTCTTCGGCCGCCAACAGAACCGCGGCGCGCCGGCCGTTGCGCGTGATCTCGAACCGTTCGTGCGTGGTCGTCGCGTCTTCGATGAGGCGGGACAACTGCGCTCGGGCGTCAGCGATCGGCAGGGTCGACATGTACAGGATTCTAGCGCACTTCAGTCGAGTCGAGCGTTCGGTCCGTGGAGGAGGTCGGCGAGGTTGGCGGCCGACGCGGCGTGATGATCAGCGCCGGCGGCGAGGAGCCGTTCGCCGTGGTCGGGGCCGCAGTGGCCGGCGGCGGTGAGGCCGATCACCCGCATCCCGGCGGCCTTGCCCGCGATGACGCCGGGTGCGGAATCCTCGATGACGACACAGCGGGTCGGGTCGACGTCCAGTTGTGCGGCAGCGTACAGGAACAGGTCCGGAGCGGGTTTGCCGTGCGCGACCATCGTCGCCGAGTACAGGTGCGGCCCGAAGTACGCCGCCATTCCGACCAGTTCGAGACTCTTGGCGATCCGGTCCGGCGAACTGGATGATGCGACCGCGCGCGGCACCCCTCGAAAGCTCAAGTCGTCGACGACCAGGTCCATACCGGCAACCGCGCCGAGCTCGGCATCGAATCTTTCGAACGTTCGAGCGCGGCGGTCGGCATCGAACGATGTCGGCAATGTCACCCCCCAGTCGCGGTCGAGGTGTTCGGCCATGACCGCGTCCGACAGGCCCGTGAACCTGGCGACGATCTCATCAGGGGTCATCGTCACCCCCAACTCGGCGAGCATCTCGGATTCGATTCGCGTGACGATCACCTCGGAGTCCACGAGCACGCCGTCCATGTCGAAGATGACCGCATCGAAAGGCTCCATCGGATCCTCCTCAGGGTCCGACGAGCAGCGTCTCGACCGGATACGCGTCGACGGTCGGGTCCGCGGTCAACAGTGGGACGCGCAGATCACGCGCCTGGGCGACCAGGAGCCGGTCGAACGGATCCCGGTGGATGTCGGGCAGCTCCGCCACGCCGAGCGTGTGGCGGTGCTCGATGGCGAGTGGCGTCGCGTCGAGGCGGGCGATTCGATCCGGTACGTAACGCGCCGGCGGTTCGGGAAGATCCAGCCTCCCCAAGGCGTACTTGATGGTGATCTCCCACGACGACGCGGCACTCACCAGGAGTTCGTTCGTCTCGTCTCCCACGAGGTCGAGGTGATTGCCGAGCCGTTCCGGGGTTGTGTGCAACCAGAGGAAGATGTGGGTGTCGAGCAGGATCCTCACGTTTCGAACGTGGCCAGGATCTCGTCGGGCAGTGGCGCGTCGAAGTCGTCGGGGACCTCGAATCGTCCACGGTCCGAGCCGAGGGTACGTCCGGCCCCGCGCCCGATGGGGACGAGACGGGCGACCGGTTCACCGCGATTGGCGATGATCACCTCCGCTCCCCCGGCGACCTCGGCCAGCAGACGCGACAGGTGGGTCTTGGCTTCGTGGACCCCCACGGACTTGGTCATCGGACTTAGTCTATCCGCGAAGGCTCGAGTGGCAGTCCTTTGAGGTCGGCCGATCGCCGAGCGAGTTCGCCGACGGCGCAAATCGTGGATCCGGCCCGGTGCCCGGCAGAATCGGCCGGGTGGATGCGACGACCGAACTGGTCATCTGGGACTTCGACGGGACGCTCGCCGACACCCGTGGCGTGATCCTCGCCACGTTCGCCGGCGTGTACGACGAGCTCGGACTGGGCGTCTGCGACCCGGGCGCGGTGGCGTCGCGCATCGGGCTGCCACTCACCCAGGTGTTCGCCGAACTTCTGGACGAAGATGACCCGAGCGTCATCGCCGACCTCGTCGAGGTCTATCGCCGGATCTTCGCCGAACTCGTCCCCGGTGGGGCGCGGACGTTCCCCGGCGTCGTCGAGTTGCTGGATCGATGCGACGCCCGCGGGATCACGAGCGCGATCACCACGAGCCGGGGTCGGGCCAGCCTCGAGCCGATGCTGGATGCGTTCGGGATCGCGGATCACTTCGCGTTTCTGATCACCGAGGAAGACGTGGATCATCCCAAACCTCATCCCGAGATGGTCGACCTGGTCACCCATGAGACCGGGATCGGGCCCGGCCGCGCGCTGCTGATCGGGGACACGACCTTCGATCTGGCGATGGGACGCAGCGCGGGGACCCGCACCTGTGGCGTCACCTGGGGGAACCACTCGGCGACGCGACTCGCCACCGAGTCCCCCGATCATCTCGTCGACTCGATCGACCAGCTCGGCGTCGTCATCGGCGTGGAACAGTGACCGTGTCGTTTGGGGCCGGCGCACGACCGGTCCGGCTCGGCCTCTGACACCGTCGGTCTTGCACCCCCCGATGCGCCACGCGACGTTGCAATCGTGGCGGGCATCGGACCGCTGCCGGAGTCGGCCGCCACGACCTCACCGGTGGGCACGAGGCCCGCGTCGATCTGGCAGCATGAACCGGTGGCCGTCGACCCATCCATCATCGCGGTGCTCCAATCGGGTGTCGACGCGAACCCCGACGACTTTGCGCTGCGCGCGCACCTGACCACGCTGCTCACCGACGACGGTCGCTTCGACGAGGCGTGGCCCCACTGCGATCGTCTGTTGGCCGCGCGACCCGACGATGCCGAGGCGCTCGCGCTCGCCGAACGCATCGCCACGGGTCGAGGCCACAGCGAGCGGGCGTCGAGCTACCGGCGACTGCGGGAAGCACTGGGCCACATCCCCGCGAGATCGATCGGGCCCGGCGTTGCGGGCGGCACGCACGAGGAGACCGAGATGCGACCCGAGCCACCGGTCACGGCCAACGGCGTCGAACACACCACGTTGGGGCCCGACGATCTGGGAGATGCGAGCGCGGACGACTACGACGCGTTCCTGCACACGCTCGTCGCCGAAGCCGGCCTCGACCTGGAGGTGCCGGACCTCCGACTCGACGACGTCGGCGGCCTCGACGACGTCAAGGCACGTATCACCAACTCGTTCCTGCTGCCCATGGCCAACCCCGAACTCCGCGAGATGTACGGCAAGTCACTGCGGGGTGGGCTGTTGCTCTACGGCCCGCCGGGGTGCGGCAAGACCCACCTCGCCCGGGCCGTGGCCGGCGAACTCGGTGCCCGCTTCATCGCGGTCGGCCTCACCGATGTGCTGTCGATGTGGCTGGGCCAGAGCGAACACAACCTCCACGACGTGTTCCAACACGCCCGTCGATGTGCGCCCTGTGTGCTGTTCCTCGACGAGATCGACGCGCTCGGCCAGAAGCGCGTGAACCTGAAGAATTCCGCCGGGCGCAACGTGGTCGTCCAGCTCCTCGAAGAACTCGACGGGTTGCGCAGTGCCAACGAGGGCCTGTTCGTGCTCGGCGCGACGAACCAACCGTGGGACCTCGACCCGGCACTGCGGCGCCCGGGGCGGTTCGACCGGATGGTCTGTGTGCTGCCGCCCGATGAGCCGGCACGCCGAGCGATCCTCACCCATCACCTCACCGACCGGCCGCTCGGAGCGATCGATGTCGCCGCGATCGCGAAACGCACCGACGGCTACTCGGGAGCGGACCTTCGCCTGGTGTGCGAGACCGCGGCGGAGGCCGCGCTCGTCGACTCGGTCGAGCGTGGCGAAGCCCGCCCGATCTCCCAGACCGACCTGGCCCGCGCCGCGGCCGAGATCCGTCCCAGCACCCGGCCGTGGCTCGACGCCGCACGCAACTACGTCACCTTCGCGAACGACGACGGACAGTTCGACGACCTCGCGGCGTACCTACGTCGCCACAAGCTGATCTGACCCGACATGCCGACCGGCGGTGACGACGCGACGGCGAACCTGGAACGAGCCCGTGCGCTGATCGAGCTTCGTCGCTTCGACGACGCCTGCACGATCGCCGCCCGCCTGATCGCCACGGACCCCCAGGATGCGACGCTGCACGCACTGTTCGCGCAGTGTCGCCTCGGTCTCGGCGACACCCCGGGAACGCTCGAGGCCGCCGGTCGGGCCCTGGCGTGCGATCCCCACTGCGAACACGCGTTGCGGCTCGCGGCGATCGCATCGATGCGGTCGGGCAGTCCGGCCTCGGCGGTCGCCTATGCCGAACGTGCCGTGCAGGAGACGCCCGAGGGTGTCGCCGCGCTGGTGACGTTGTGCGATTCATTGCGCAGTGCGAAGCGGGTTCCCGATGCAGCACAGGTC
>JAFDWI010000301.1 GCA_018268545.1 Actinomycetota bacterium | reverse complement strand
GGTCATGGCCGTCGAGGGGCTTGCGATCACGGCGTGGGGCGCGACGCCGGGCATGCGCACCATGGGAGTTCGCATCGCGACCATCGGGTCGGCAACGAACCCCTCGTGGCGGACCGCCCTGCAGCGGACCTTCCCGGTCGCGTTGTGTTACCCGGTGTTCCTTCCCGGGACCCTGCTCGTGGTGGTCATGCCGATCGTGTTGCTCACGTCCGTCGCGATGTCACCGCTGCGGCGCGGGTTCCATGACCGGATGTCGGGGACCGTCGTCGTCCAGGCGAACGCCCCGGCGCGGATCACCGAGGCGATGCTCGACACGTGGTGGCAACCGAACCGGAACCTGGTGATGTCGCCGTGGGGTCGTGTTCCCGACGTGTACGACCGGAGGCGGGCACGGGCCCATCGGGTGGACGGGTCCACGTGGCTCGCCTTCGTGATCATGCTCACCACGATCGCGTCGGTCGGTTTCACGCACGTCCCGTGGCTCTGGCTGTGGACCACGTTGATCTGGCTCGCGGTCGTCGTCGTCGACGAAGCCGTCCGGCTCTCGACGTCCGGGTCGACGCCAGGCCATGATCGATTCGGGTACCGCGTGGTCGACATGGGCACCGGCGAACCCCCCACACGACGTCGGGCGTTCATCCGATCAGCCGTGCTCGCTCCGTTGCTGTACATCCCTCCGCTGCAACTGCTCGCAGCGTTGTGGGTGCAGGCATCGGCACTGCATCGCGGCCCACATGACCTCGCTGCCGGAACGATCGTGGTCGAGCCCGGTTTCCGACCGCATTCGTTCGTCGCTCCGCCTCTTCCGGTTCCCTACGGTGCGCCGCCGTGGGCGGCCACGGGGTCCATCCAGCCCTCGGCCAATCCGGGATACCCGGGGTATCGGTTCCACCCGCCCGCCCCGACCGGCCGCGGGTACCCGGACATCCCCGTGTATCCGGGAGCCCTGCCCACCCCGGGCCGCCCGCTTCCTCCCCCGCCCGTCGGCCTCCCATCTCCGCCGCCGCGTCCGCCGCTTGCTCCCCCGGCTTTCGACCTCCCATCTCCACCGCCGCTTCCGTCGCTCCCGCCTCCGCCCGATCAGCCCGGGCCGTTCTGACATGGCCTATGCATTCCGCGACGAGCAGCCCACGCGCCATGCGACCTGGGGCACGTGGCTCCTGGTCGGGGCGTGCGTGTTCACCTTCGCGTTCATCCAACCTGCTCCGATGCAGGGCCTCACGCACGGATTGACCGTCGCGGACAACGCCTCGGCCGAGCTCCAGGTCCGGGCGTTCGAGGATCGGTGGGCCCTGGTGCCCTGTGAGATCACGCACGGCCGGAGCATCGCGGAAGGCGCCGCGTGCAATGGCTACCCGACCGACCAACCCGGCGCGTGGGCGAGCAAGAACGTGTGGGTTCCGCTGTTCACCGCACTGTTCCTGCACGGTGGCATCCTGCACCTGCTCGGCAACCTGTTGTTTCTCTGGGTGTTCGGACGCGCGCTGGAAGAGCGGGTCGGACCGGCCGGCGTCCTCGGATTGTTCCTGGCGGGCGGACTCATCGCGTTCCTCGGCTATGTCGCCTGGAACCCGGAGGTCTCCTCCCCCGTCCTCGGCGCCTCGGGAGCGATCGCCGCGATCATGGGCGCGTGCCTGGCCCTCGACCCGAGGCGTCGTCTGCTCAGTTTCGTCACGACCGCAGGGTTCCAGATCCTCTACCTGCCGGTCTGGGCGCTGATGGCGTTCTTCTTCGTGTCGCAGTTCTTCACAGCACCCTCGAGCGGTGTGGCGTGGCAGGCCCACGTGGTCGGGGTCGTCTTCGGCGTGATCGTCGGCGCCGCTTGGGGTCGGTTCGATCCCACGCTTCGCCAGGGTGGCCCACCACCGACCACCGACATCGCCGTCGCGCCGATCGCGTCGACCGCACCGGCAGTGTGGGCCACATCGGTTCCCACATCGCCCCCGATCGGTTCGGGTCCGTCGGTCAACGACCGGGAAGCCGTCGGATCGGGAGTTGTGTACCGGGGTTCGGATCCTGCATCCGAACCCGCACATCGGTGACGATCGCGCCGTCGCTGGAGACGATCACCGGATCGAGGACGATCGCCGTCACCTCCGGGATCGTCTCGGCGATGACGGATACGCGCTGGAGCAACTCCCCGACCGATGCGGTGGCCCGGTCGATCGCTTCGGCGTCGAGGTGCACCGAAGCGACCTGGGGCGACGTGAAGGCCGCGGCGAGTCCGGCACGATCGAGCGTCGCTGCGGCGTCACGATCCGAACAGGGAACGACCTGGAACACCGCGACGGGCGCCTCGGGAACGAACGCCCGGTCGACCTCCAAGGTCAGTACCGCCCCGACCAGTTCGCTGCGCACCATGCCGATACGGACATCCACACCTGCCGGTGCCATCGCCTGCACCACGCCGGTCGTCATGAACGCACCGAGGAGCCGCTGCATGCGCTCGTAGGCGCGCCGCAGTTCGGCAGCGTCGTGCACGTCGACGGCGACGCCTCCTGCCTCGGTCTTCGCCGGACGCGCAACACCCGCGGCCTTGAGCGCGACCGGCCATCCGATGAGGTTCGCGACGTCGACTGCCTGGTCGCTGTCGGCGACCGTGCG
>JAFDWI010000300.1 GCA_018268545.1 Actinomycetota bacterium | reverse complement strand
GGAGGTATGTGCGGCACTTGCGGCGAGCCATCGCAGCCACGGCCTCGACGATGGGAGTTACCGGTCCGCCATTCGTGCCTGGGAGTCGTACTGGGCGGCGGTTCGACCGGTAGAGCTGACCGCAGCGGTCGAGTCGAGCGCCGGGAGGCTCGCCGCGAGTCGGTCATTGCGCGGGGCCGACGCGGTTCACCTGGCGAGCGCGTTGGCGGTCGGGATCGACGATCTCGTTCTTGCTGTCTGGGACCGGAGATTGCACGAGGCAGCAGTCGCCGAGCGCCTCAGCGTTGCACCTGTCTCACTTTCCTGACCGATCCGGCAGGGAGGTGAGGTCGCTTCTGTCGACGGTCCGGCGCTGCTGCACGGTCGGGAACAACTAGGATCGGGGGGATGGGATCGGCGCAGAAGCAACTCAACGAGGGTGAGGAACTGATCGTCGACATCCACCCGCATTGGATCTTTCTTGCGCCATCGGTGTCGTCGCTGCTCGGTGTCGTCATCGTCGGGATCATCGTCATCGCAAAGACGAACGGGACGGCAGCGACCGTGTTGCGCCCGGTCGCAGGCGTCGCGGTACTCGTCGTGCTCGTGTGGTTCGCGATCCGTTACGTCAAGTGGGCGACCACCGAGTTCGCGGTGACGAATGAGCGGGTGATGTCGATGACCGGTGTGATCTCCAAGACCGGCGTGCAGATCCCGCTCGACCGGATCAACAGCGTGGAGTACCACCGAGGCCCGATCGAACGGATCATCGGTGCGGGGGACCTGATCATCGAATCCGCGAGCCAAGGCGGTCGACAGACCTTCGAGGACATCCGTCACCCCGACGAGGTCCAGCGCGAGATCAATGCACAGATGCAGCACACGGATCGCGACGCACGAGGCGGTGCATCGGCGCCGGTGGTGACCGAATCCGTCGCGGAACAGTTGACCAAGCTCGACGAACTCCGCCGCAACGGTGTGCTCAGCGAGGCCGAGTTCCAAGCGCAAAAGGCGCGCCTTCTGGACGCTTGAGCGTCCGCTCCGACCTCAGTGCACGATTCGTGCGCCGTCCGACGCGATGACCTCGGACCCGTCGGCGAGCGCTCCCGGTTCGCACAACGCAACCACACAGCCGCCGAACCCGGCGCCGGTGAGTCGGGCACCATGCACGCCCGGCGTGCGCGCCAGGGTGTCGACCAACTCGTCGAGCACCGGCGTCGACACCTCGAAGTCGTCACGGAGAGATGCGTGAGACGCGAACATCGCTGCACCGATCGAGGCCCAATCGGCGTCGCGCAGCGCCCGGGCGGCCACGAGCACTCGACGATTCTCGGTCACCACGTGCCGTGCCCGCCGCCGCAACACCAGGTCCGGGATCGACTCGACCGCCTCGAGCGTCGCGTCGCGCAACGAGCCCACGAGCACCTCCGCCGCGGCGCACGCGGCGCGACGCTCCGCGTATTCGGAGCCCGCGAGCGTGCGCGGTCGCCCCGGGTCGATGATCCGGATCTCGGCGCCGTCGGGGATCGCGACCGGGACCACCTCGTCGGTTCGACAGTCGATCAGCAGCGCATGCCCGGCGCGTCCCATCACCGACGCCAATTGGTCCATGATCCCGCACGGCACGCCGACGGCCGCGAACTCGGCGCGTTGCGCGCTTCGGGCAAGCTCCATCGGGCTCCCGGAGTGGCCGAACGCCAGCGACAACGCGACTTCGAGCGACGCGCTCGAGGACAACCCCGCACCGACCGGCAATGACGTGGTGATCGTGCCGGTGAACCCCCGGGTCGGTTCGACCTCGTGTGCGACCGCGGCGACGTAGCGCCCCCAACCGTCGACCTGTTCGGGCCTGGAACCGTCGAGGGGAAGTTCGAGGGTCGCGCCGTCGAGGGTCGAGGTGAGCACGATCCGGTCGCCACCGCGATGACCCTGGACCGTCGTTCCCCATTGCAACGCGATCGGGAGGCAGAGCCCGCCGGTGTAGTCGGTGTGATCGCCGATCAGGTTGACCCGACCCGGCGCGAACGCGTGGATCATCGTCGACACCCCGGGCGCGTCGGCGACGGTCATCGTCCCACCGCCCCGATCGCCGAGCGGAGATTCGCGGCTGCGGTGTGAGCGGGGACCGAGTTGATGTACACGCCGCTTCCCAACTCGGCGCCCGCCACGAAACGATCCACTCCCGGCGCGCGCCGCAACGGGACGATCTCGGCGTGGACGTGGGCCTGGGGCCAGGGTCGGTCATCGGTCGGACGCTGATGGATCCACAACATGTACGGGGTCTGCTCGTCGAAGTGCGCGTCGAGCCCACCGAGCACGGCTCCGAGCAACCGTGCGAAGTCGTCGCGTGAATCGGGGTCGACATCCGCCAATGAGGCGACGTGGGTGGCGGGGGCACACACGATGCCGTAGGGATGCGCCGACGCTGCCGGAATCCAGGCGCGCCACGAACCGCACGATGCGACGATCCGGTCATCGCCATCGGCGACATCGCCGGCCTGCACACAGAGTTCACAGGGCCCCGAAGCCGCTCGTTCGAGCTCGCCCGCGGGCACCGGTGGCACATCGCCGAACGCGTAGATCTGACCGTGGGGATGGTCGATGGTCGCACCGATCCGCTCGCCCCGGTTCTCGAAGACGAGGACATAGGCGACATCGTCCCGGGCACCCAACTCGACGGTCCGGTCGGCCCAGACGTCGATGACCCGGCGGGTCCCCTTGGTGCCGAGCGTGCCCAACGACGCGGCGTGATCGGGCGAGAACAGCACCACTTCGGCGCGCCCGTCGGGCAGGCTCGGCCACCGGTTCGCGAACCAGCGGACGTCGTAGGGCTCGGGGGCTTCGCGCCCGCCCACACAGAACGGGCACCCGTCGTCGGGAAGGTTCGGTCGATCCTGGCGGTCGGGTGCGATGATCACCCGGTGCCCGCTCAACCGATCGACCGCGATGTCGTCGATCACCCGGCCAACTCCCCGGGTGCGCACGTGAGGACGCCACGATCGCCCGACGTGAGCCCTTCGATCAGCGCACGGAACGCCCCCGCCGAATCGTGGCCCATCGCGTCGGTGCGCATCCAGCGGCAACCGCGTTCCCGGTCCACGCCGTAGAGGCCGAAGCACGGCTCGTAGGATCCCCACTCGTAGTTGTCGGCCAGACACCAGTGAAAATACGCACCGATTGCAACGCCCGAGTCCAGTGCGTCGACCAGGGCACCCAGGTGCGCCTGGAGGTAACGGGGCCGATCCCAACCGTCGGAGCGCTCCAGGCTCACCCCGTTGCGCCGGCGGTTGCACAAACCGTTCTCCACGACCCAGAGCTCGAGGCCCGGCACGGTGAGCGCGGTGAGGTAACGACCGAACCGGTCAGGGTCGACCGGGTCGTCCCACAACATCCGATCCGGGGCCCAATGGCGTCCACCGGCGGTGCGGTGGCCCGGCGGTCGGAAATGCGAGGCGGTGTCCGGGTTGTAGAAATCGGTCTGGACGTGGTCGAGCGTGCAGGTGTGTGGACTGTCGTAGACGGCGGCGACCGTGCGTGGCAGCGCCCGGTCGAGATCGATCACCCGGTTCACCGTTCGGTCCACGAGACCGCCCGCGTCGACGGCTGCTTCGAAGCGGCTTCGTCGTGAAGCGAGCCAGACCCGCAGATCCGCTCGGGGCACCCCGTGGAGACGAGCGGTCAACACGTCGGTGCCGAGCCGTTCGAGCCCGTAGGTCGAGAACGCGAAGCCGTTCGTCGAAACAATCGCGTCGCTGCGTGCGGCGTGGATCGCGTCGTAGGCGAGCACGTGCGCGGCCAGCAGATGGTCGAGGGAGCGCACGGCCGATCGCAGATCACCGGTTCGGGCCGGCGGGAAGTCACCGGTCACGTACGTCTGGATGGCGAGGATGTTCCACTCGTTGATCGTCACCCAGTGACGCACGCTCGGCGCGAACGCCGCGGCGGCGATCTGCGCCCATCGGGCGAAGCGTTCCGGGGCACGGCCGTCGAGCCAGAAGTCCTCACCGGCCCAATGAGGGTGGGTGAAGTGATGCAGGGTGACCAGCGGCTCGAGCCCGCGTTCGCGGCACGCGTCGATGATGTCGGCATAACGCGCCATGGCCGCGTCGTCGATCTCACCTTCCGCGGGTTCACAGCGGGCCCATTCGACCGAGAACCGAAAAGCGTTCGCGCCCGCGGCGACCGCATGGTCGAGCTGCGATTCGTAGGTGTTCCAGAAGTCGAGCGCGATCCCCGAAGGCACGACCCGTCCCTCGGATTCGAACCGGAACCAGTTGTTGCGAGGTTCGTCGGGTCCGTTGAACCCACCCTCGATCTGGAACCCCGCGGTCGCGACGCCGAAGAGGAAGCCATCGGGGACGAGCGAGCGGTTCGAACCCGGTGGCACATCGACGTCTCGAGCCGGGCTTGCTTGGGCGTTCACACGGGCGAGTCTCCCACACACCCGAGGCTTGACCGCGGGGTCGGGTGCCGGTGAGGATACCCCGATGCCATACGCACACAACGGTGACGTCGAGCTGTTCTACGAGCAGTGGGGGCCGTCCGACGGGATGCCGCTCCTGTTGATCATGGGGCTGTCCGCGCAGATGATCTCGTGGGACGACTCGCTGATGCAGTCGTTCGTCGACCACGGATTCACCGTGGTCCGCTACGACAACCGCGATGTCGGCGAGTCGACCTGGTTGAACGAGGCGCCGGTCGACATCGACGCCGAGGTCGGCCGATTCCTCGCCGGTGAGCCGTTGCGTCCGCCCTATTCGATCGAGGATATGGCCGACGACGCTGCCGCGGTGCTCGCAGCGCTCGGTTGGGGACGAGCGCACATCGTGGGCGCGTCGATGGGCGGGATGATCGCCCAGGCGTTCGCGATCCGCTACCCGGAGAAGACCCGCTCGCTCGTGTCGATCATGTCGACCACCGGAGACCCCGATGTGGGCCAGCCCGACGCCGCGGCGATCGAGTCGTTGCTCCGGCCCGTCCCCGAAGGTCGCGCGGGAGCGATCGAGGCGTCGGTGGCGACGAGTCGGGTCATCGGCTCGCCGATCCACTTCGACGAGGAAGCCGAACGTGACAAGGCGACGCGGGCCTATGACCGCGCGCACAATCCCGACGGTGTGGTCCGTCAACTCCTCGCGATCCTCACGCAGCCCTCACGGACCGCGGCGTTACGCGAGCTGGACGTGCCGTCCATCGTGATACACGGCGCGCTCGATCCGCTCGTGGACCCCTCCGGGGGCCGGCGGACCCACGAAGCGTTGAGCGGCTCGACGTTGATCGAGCTGGCCGAGGCGGGCCACGACATCCCGGAGGTGTATCGCGCCGACCTCGTCGAACGCATCGCCGAACTCGCCCGGAACGCCGAGGTCCCACAGGAGGTCGAAGCACGATGACCGGACCACTCAGTGGCATGAAGATGGTCGAGATCGCAGGGATCGGACCGGGGCCGTTCTGCGCGATGATGCTCGCCGACCTGGGTGCCGACATCATCCGGATCGACCGCGCCGACAAGGTCGCCCCGATCGTGTCGCCGCAACCGTCGCTCGACGTGTTGAACCGTGGGCGTCGCTCGATCGGCGTCAACCTCAAGGACCCCGACGGTGTCGCGACCGTGCTCGAGTTGATCGAACGCAGCGACGCGCTCATCGAGGGGTTCCGCCCCGGCGTCATGGAACGACTCGGGCTCGGACCCGAAGTGTGCCTGGAACGCAACCCGCGGCTGGTGTACGGACGGATGACCGGTTGGGGCCAGGACGGCCCGATGGCGAACGTCGCCGGTCACGACATCAACTACCTGTCGCTCACCGGAGCGCTCGCCGCCATCGGCCGGGCCGGTGAACCACCGGTACCCCCGCTCAACCTCGTCGCCGACTTCGGCGGCGGTGGCATGGTCCTGGCGCTCGGGATCGCCGCGGCGCTCGTGGAGCGCAACACCTCGGGCAAGGGCCAGGTCGTCGACGCCGCGATGGTCGACGGTGTGTCCGTGATGATGTCGATCTTCCACGGGATGACCGCGATGGGGGTGTGGAGTGAACAACGTGGCACCAACATGCTCGACTCGGGTGCCCACTGGTACGACGCGTACGAGACCTCCGATGGCAGGTACGTCTCGGTGGGTCCGGTCGAGCCGCAGTTCTACGCATTGCTCCTGGACAAGATGGGTCTCGACCCGGGTGACTTCCCCCAGTACGACCAGGCGCGTTGGCCCGAGTTGAAGGCGAAGTTCGCCGAGATCTTCAAGACGAAGACCCGCGACGAGTGGTGTGACCTGCTCGAAGGGACCGATGCGTGCTTCGCGCCGATCCTCGCGATGAGCGAGGCGCCCACGCACCCCCACAACGTCGCCCGCGGCACGTTCGTGGACGCCTTCGGCATTCCCCAGGCGGCTCCGGCCCCGCGGTTCTCCCGGACGCCCGGGAGTATCGACGCACCCCCGCCACATGCGGGACAACACACCGACGACGTGCTCGCCGAGTACGGCGTCGAACCAGATCGCATCGCCGCACTTCGTGCCTCCGGCGCGATCGCCTGAGACCGGAGACATCGGACCATGGCCACGCTCGTGTGTTTTCACGCCCACCCCGACGACGAATCGATATCGACCGGAGGCCTGATGGCCCTGGCCGCCGACGCCGGCCACCGGGTCGTCCTGGTGACCGCGACACGCGGCGAACTGGGCGAGGTGGTTCCCGGTGTGCTCGACGACGGCGAACAGCTCGGCCTTCGGCGCTGCGCCGAGTTGTGGGCTTCGGCCGAGGCGCTCGGCGTCGATCGTGTCGAGGTGCTCGGCTACGTGGACTCGGGGATGATGGGCGAGGCGAGCAATGACGCGCCCTGGTGCTTCTGGCAAGCCGACGTCGACGCAGCGGCCCATCGGCTCGCGGCGATCCTCGACGAGGAGCGCCCCGAGGTGTTCACGATCTACGACGACCACGGCGGCTACGGGCACCCCGACCACATCCAGGTGCACCGGGTCGGTCTTCGTGCCGCGGAACTGGCCGGCGTCGACGGCGTGTTCCAGTCGACGATGAACCGGGACCATCTGCGACGCCTGCTCGAGATGCGGCGGGACTTCGACATCCCGGTCCCCGACGGGGTCTCGGCGATGGGTGTGCCCGAAGAGCTCCCGCCCGACATGGGGTCGCCCGAGTCGATCATCACCCACCTCGTCGACGCTCGTCCGGTCGCGTCACGCAAACGCGCCTCGATGCGGTGCCACCCATCACAGATGAGTGAAGATCATTTCATGTTGGCCATGGACGATTTCGCGTTCGAAGCGGCGATGGGGTGGGAGTGGTACATCGGTGCCGACACCGGCGACGCGCTGGGCGGGATCATCACGGCTCGTTGACCCTCGCGACGCGGTTCGCGACTCGGTGCGATGTATCTGTTAGCGTGCCCCAGGTCACATCGCATCAGGCGCGCCTGGTGGCGGACGCTGGACAAGCGTGAGCCCGGTCGGAGCGGCCGGGACGTCGGTACGAATCGCGGGGCAGGGGATTCACAACGTGAACAGCTTTCGGCGGGGAACGGCCATCGCATCGACTCTCCTGCTGGTCGGGTTGCTCGCAGCCTGTGAGCCGGCACCGTCGGACCCTTTGCCGCCGACCGACTGTCCGGTCGCAGCATCCACGTCGACGTCCACGACGACCCCGACGACTCCGCCAGTTGCGCCGATCGCTTACACGGTCCACACGGCGTACCATCCCAACTCAGGTGCGGACGTCGTGCGCGATGCACCCGCCACGACCGGAACCCGGGTTGCCATCGACGCGGGCGACGGATCTGGCGCAGACCTGTGCGTGACGGTAACCGTCGATCCAGCGACCAACCTGCCGACCGTCACGATCCGCAAACTCACGAACGCCCCTGCTGTGGACCCGGTCCTCGTCCAGGCACAGATCACCGTGGGGACGACCCCGTACGTGATCGGTTACGACGCTCGCAGCGACACCGCTCCGGTGAACTTCGTCGGGACGACCACCGGGCTCAAGACCAGCTTCTCGACGAGCACCCCGGGTGCGAGCCTGCACGTCATCGGCCAATCCGGATCGAACGAGGCGTCGGGCACCTACATGCCGGTCCCCGCGAACGGGACGATCAATTTCGGGTTCGACGCAAGCGGGATCTCACTCGGACAGACCGCAAGCGCACCGATCGCCGCGTTCACCGGCACGTTCAGTCTCGCCGGAATCTTCACGGTGTCGATGCCCGCGACAAACATGCCCGCGACCTCGAACGTGCACATCGGGCTCGACCCCGTCGATGTGACCATCGCATCGAGCGGCACGATCGGACACGTCGGCCTCGACATGACGCTTCCCCAAGGCATCGTGGGCCGGGCGACCCAGGGCCACATCTCGCTTGATCAAGTCCCGCCGAATGTCGAAGTCAGCGTCGCTCCGGGAATGAGCGGGGTCACCTTCGACGCCCACGGCGCGACGGTCGGTGGCATCGAGGCCCAGTTCAGTGACGGCTCCACCGACGCTCTGCCGGTCGGCACCGACGGGATCCTGTACGAGGATCTCGCCGACCGCTACGTCATCTTCGGGCGGATCACCGGCCTCCAGCGGATCGCCGTGGCCGTGCAGGGGACCCAGATCACCGCTGATGTGAACATCACCGGCAACCAGGTGTTCGATGCCGTGATCAAGACGCAGGCCGCGGCGACCGACCCGGTGTCCACGACGTCGGCGACCTTCGACCACATCGTCCCGGCGATGCACCTGTTCGTGGACACCGCCGGCGGCAAGATCAACGCGCAGTACTCGGCATCCGCCGCGACGAACTCACTCACGGTCACCTCGAACGCGTTCGGAGCGAATGCCCTCGATCTGTCGCTCGCACCCGTACCCCAGAACCTGAGCGTCTGCTTCGCTGGGACGAATGCATGCGTGCCGTCACTCGACCCGAGTGTCACGTCGGTCTCGTTGCGCGCCTCCCAACAGACCACGCTGAACGCATCGCTCGGCGCGGTCAAGGCCGAGAACGTGCAGGTGACCTGGTTGGACGCCGGGTTCGTGATCGACCCGTCGCCGGCCGGCCGGGCGTACTTCGACACCGACGGCATGCCGCTGTCCGGTCACATCACCGACGGCTCGAGCATCGACATCGTCGCCCCGCAAGGGTTCTCGTCACGGGCCCGGAGCATCCACTTCTGGTTGACCTACTTCCTGTTCATCCCGATCGTGCACATGGAACGTTCCGGATCGGTGACGTGCCCGGCCGGCACGTCGGTACGGATCAGCGCGATGGGTCAGATGCTCGACGCCACCTACGGGATCTACTTCGGGCCGTTCCGTCTGGCGAACGGCATCTGCGACGGGAGCAGCGGGGCGAACCCGGCGTTGTTCTCCCAGATTCGCAACCCCGACCTGAACCGGTGTCTGGACGACACGGGCAGCAACACCGGCAACGGCACATGGGCGCAGTCGTACCCGTGCACCGGCAACCCGAACCAGGGCTGGATGCAGCGTCCCGACGGGAGTTTCATCCTGTTGACGAACCCGTCGAAGTGCCTCGACGGCAACAAGAACGCAGCCGTCGGCGATCACGTGCTGATCTGGGACTGCAACGGCGGCGCCAACCAGACCTGGACCGTCGTGGGCAACCAGATCCGGAACAACGTCAACAACCTGTGCCTGACGATCACCGGCGGCAGCGCACAGCCCACGACGCCGATGACGCTCGCCGCCTGCGACAACTCCGTCGGCCAACACTTCAACCTCGAAGCCCAGCAAGCCGGCACCTACTCCGAGCTCTACAACTCGGGGATGGCCCAGTGCGCGGCGCTGTCCGGTGGGAGCACCAGCAACGGCACCGGCATCGTGAGCTGGGGTTGTGACGGCTCGCCCGGCCAGGGTTTCTCGATGGATGCCTCCGGCAACGTCGTCTCGGCGGCCGGCCCCGGGTCGTGCCTCGACGGGCAGACCGGCACGCTCGGTTCCCGGGTCATCCTGTGGCCATGCCATGGCACACCCAACCAGAAGTGGACACTGAACGGCACCGCCCTGCAGAACTCGGTCAACGGACTGTGTCTGGCGATCCAGGGTGGGGCAACGGTCCCCGGAACGGCGTTCGTGCTCGCGACCTGCGACGGTTCGGTGTCCCAGCGGTTCAACTTCCAGACCCTGCAAGCCCAGGCGTTCGGACAGATGATCAACCCGGGACTGAACGAATGCATCGGGGTGCAGGGCGGGTCGATGTCCAACGGTGCCAGGGCCGACGTCTACCCGTGTGACGGCAGCGCTCCACAGGGATGGACCGGCACCCTGGCCGGGACGATCAACAACAGCGCCAACCAGGGCAAGTGCCTCGACGCGACCACCGGCAACGTCGGTGACGCCGTCGTGATCTGGGACTGCCACGGGTCCGCGAACCAGAACTGGACGGTCTCGGGCGGCCAGATCCAGAACAGCATCAACGGTCTGTGCCTGGCCGTGCCGGGCAACTCGGCGGTGCCCCAGACCGCACTGGTGCTCCAGACCTGCAACGGTTCGCCGGAACAGACCTTCAGCGTCCAGACCCAACAGGCGGCGAGCAACCAGCAGATCTACAGCGGTGCGCTCGATCGGTGCATCGACATTCGCAACGGATCCACCTCGAACGGGTCGGTCGCCCAGGCTTTCCCGTGCACCGGCCAGACGAACCAGGGCTTCCAACTCGGCGTCGGCAATCAGGTGCTGCTCGCCAAGAGCCTCACGAAATGTCTCGACGGCACGGGCGGAGGCGTCGGTGCATCGGTCGTGTTGTGGGACTGCCACGGTTCGACGAACCAGCAGTGGAAGGTGTCGGGGACGGCGCTGGTCAACCAGGTGAACGGGCTGTGCCTGGACGTGTCGGCTCCGGCGACCAATCCGGGGGCGGGGCTCGTGCTCGCCACGTGCACCGGATCGCCGAACCAACAGTGGACGACGCAGAATCCTCGTCCCCAGACCAATCAGATCATCCGGAACGTCGCGGAACACACCTGCCTCGGCCTCGCCGGCGGTTCCACCGCCGACGGCGCGTCGACCGGCTCGTGGACCTGCAGCGGGCAGGCCGATTCGTTGTGGCACCTCGATCCGAGTGGGCAGATGATCTCCTCGGCAGCGCTCAGCAAGTGCCTGGATTCCAACAACCTGGCGGTCGTCGGCGCATCGGTTCGGCTGTATCCGTGCAACCAGTCTCCGTACCAACGTTGGACGTTCCAGAACGGCCAACTCGTCAACGCGACCCACAACCTGTGCCTGACGTCGATGAACGGATCAACGATGATCGGGAGCGTCTACACCTTGCAGACCTGCACGGGGTCGACTGCGCAGATCTTCGAACTCGACACGACCGTGACCCAGGCACCGTATTCGGTCCAGAACCCGACCGTCGCTCGGTGCCTCGAGCCGCTCGGCGACGCCGGGAGCAACACGACGCCGATCGTGTCGATGCCGTGCACCGGGTCGACTGCACAACACTTCGATCTGACCGCGGACGGTCACCTGGTGAGCGGTGTCACTGGCGCGCGGTGCGTCGATGCGAGCCGCACCGCGCCCGTGGGCCTTGCGCTTCTGTACGACTGCAGCGCGGTGGCCTGGCAGCAATGGATACCGGTCAACGGCCAACTGGTCAACAAGGTCGACAACACCTGTCTGACGCTGCGCGAAAACAGCTCGATCGCGGGGACCAGCCTGTCGACGGCGACCTGCGACGGAAGCGATTCACAGCGCTTCAACCTCGGGCCATGAGGACCCTCCGGGCAACCCTCGCGGCCATCACCGTGGGAGCGGTTGCGCTGGTGGGCTGTTCCTCGAGTGGCAGCTCGGCACGAAACCATCCGAAGTCGGGCCGCGCGACCACCACCTCGACGTCGCGATCGACGGTGTCGCACAGCAGTGGCACCGCGGCGACCCCAGGTGTGACCTCGTCGCTGGCCCCGGGTGTCGCCGGAAGTGTCCCGGCCGGAACCCCGGGCGACGCGACGGCGACCAACGGGGCGTTCTGTCGACAGGTGACCGCTGTGCAACGACGGCTCGCCGACCTCGACCCGACGAAGACCTCTGCGGCCGACCGCCTCGCGGCGTCACAGCAGGCGTTCGCCGAGGTGACCGCCGATGCACCGGCCTCGATCAAGCCGGATCTGGTGATCGTGAACGATTTTGTCGCACATGCGACCTCGCTCGACGCGCTCGCGGGAACGCCGCCTGCCGACCTGGGGCCCGCGATGCAACGCGTCGTCGCCTGGTTCTCGGCGAATTGTGGCGTCGCCTTGCAGATCGGTTAGCTCGGCGGGCGGTCCGACAACGTGACCATCACGTCGTCGGACGCGCGACCGCGCGTGATCGACACCTTCACCGATTCGCCCGGCCGGTGGCGCCGGAGCGCTGCCAGGAACCCTTCGGACGATGTGATCGACGTGTCTCCGATGCGGGTGATGACGTCGCCGGGTGCGATCCCGGCGTTTGCGGCGGGACCACCCGAGGTGACGTCGGTGACCACGACGCCGGTGGTCGCGTGGACCCCGAGCGAATTGCGGATCTGCGGGGTGAGCGTCGTGGGGACGAGCCCCATGAACGCGTGCGAAACGGTTCCCGTGCGAAGGAGTTGGCGCACGACGTCGGCCACCGTCGCGGCCGGGATCGCAAACCCGATCGACACGGCGCTGGCTTCGGGCGGAATGTACGCGACGTTGATCCCGATGACCTCACCGGCGCCGTCGATCAGCGCTCCACCCGACGACCCGGGTGAAATCGGCGCATCGGTCTGGATCAGGTCGACCAACGCAGCCGACGTCGAAGCCGACCCGGGGTGTTCCGGTTGAGGCCCGAGACGATCCCGGCCGTGACGGTGTCGCTGAAGCCGAGTGGGTTGCCCAGTGCAATCGCAAGCTCGCCGACGCGTGGGAGCGCGGTTGCAAACTTCGCGGGTGGCAGGCCGCTCCGGTCGACCTTCACCACCGCGAGGTCCGTGATCGGATCGTCCGCGATGAGCTCGGCACGATCGTGGGTTCCGTCAGCAAAGCGGACCACGATCGACGTCGCCCCTTCGATGACGTGCTCGTTGGTGACGATGGTGCCGCTCGCGTCCCAGATCACACCGCTGCCGTTGCTGAAATTCGTGGTGATCGACACGGTCGACGGGGCCACGTCGTCGACCGTGTCGGGAATCCGGTCGAAGGCGTCCGCGGGTTCACCGTGCATCGCAGCCGAGGCCGGGGTTGTGGTCGACGCCGACGATTTCGTGCTGCTTGCGGTGCTACAGCCTGTCGCCCCGATGAGACCGAGGATCGTCGCCGCGGCGGTCGCGATTGCGCGGCGACGGACCGATCGGTTGGGTCGCGTCATGTCGGTCACACGGGGAGTGTCGCACTGTGGGCGTCGGGTCACGGCCTCCCACGGTAGACCGGGGTCACCGATCGTCTCTGCGGAGGGTCCCGGGGGGCCGGTACTGTCACTGGTCGTGGGGCCGCCGATGATCGCGGTGACGAGGGCGAGCGCATCGGGCCACGGGTCCACGTTCAGTGGCCGATCAGCAACGCTTCGATCGCGGCGTTGAGCGCACGTTGGGCGACCCGGTCGGCGACGTGCACGTACACGTCGTCGGGCCGGTTCGGCGCGTGCCGTCGCCATGCCAACCCGCCTTCGTCGGTCACGAACGCGGCGCCACCTCGCCCGGCCTCGACGAACCACGTGCCGCACCCGTGGGCCGCATACAGCACCGCCGGCGCGTCCCAGTTCCCGTCGCGGGGTGGCCCGGTGCCGAACAGTGCTTCGTACGCGATCCGCATCGGATTGGATTCGTCGACCGCATGGCGCAGCGATGCTCCCACCAAGGTCTCGATGCCGGTGTAACCGTCGACCCATGCGATCGGTGTCGGCCATCCGGGGTCGCCGATGACGCGTTCGGCCGCCCGCGGGTCGAGCAGTTGATTGGTGAGCGCGGGTCCGCCATCGGGGAACAGCCCGTCCATCATCACCAGACACCTGACCTTGGCCGCCACGAGGTCGCCGGCGTGCTCGACGAGTCCCGCGAGGTTGGTGTAGGCGCCGAGCCCGACGATCGTCACCGATCGGTCCGGGCGATCTTCGAGCAGCCGGCTGATCAGCGTGACCGGATCCTCGGTGTCCTGGGAGCCACGGATCGCGTGGGGAAGGGCGTCGATCAGCGCAGCCGTGACCGGTTCGTCGTCGGTCATGGCGTCGCCCCGGATCGCACCGACGGGGATGTCCGGGTGGCCGTACGCGGTGTTGATCGCACTGATCGCGGCCGAGCAGTTCGGGTCCGGGATGTTGGAGGTCATCGCGACGATGTCGATCACGCCACGCGCGGCGAGGACGTTCGCGATGCCGATCGCGGTGGCGTCGTCCCACCATCTGCCCAGGTCGGTGTCGATGATGAGCCCGGGTGTCGACAGGTCGTTGCGCGTCGCCGTCAGGTCTCGACCCCGGCGAACTGGGCGTTGTAGAGCTTGGCGTACGCACCACCGGATTCGACGAGTGCGTCATGGTTGCCGTGTTCCACGATGCGGCCGTTCTCCATGACCAGGATGGTGTCGGCGTCTCGGATCGTCGACAGGCGATGCGCGATCACGAAACTCGTTCGACCCTTGCGGAGGGCGCTCATCGCATGTTGGATCAGGACCTCCGTGCGGGTGTCGACTGAGCTCGTGGCTTCGTCGAGGATGAGGATGGTGGGCTGGGCCACGAAGGCGCGGGCGATGGTGATGAGCTGCTTCTCGCCCGCGGAAACGGCCGCGACGTCGTCATCGAGCACGGTGTCGTACCCGTCGGGAAGGGAGTGCACGAAGCGGTCGACGTAACAGGCGCGAGCAGCGGTGAGGATCTGTTCCTCGGTCGCTTCCAGATTGCCGTACGCGATGTTCTCGCGGATCGTGCCGCCGAACAGCCAGGTGTCCTGGAGCACCATCCCCATGTTGGAACGAAGGTCGTCTCGGGTCATGCGTGCCGTGTCGACGCCGTCGAGCAGGATCCGACCACGGTCGAGGTCGTAGAAACGCATCAGCAGGTTGACCAGCGTCGTCTTCCCCGCCCCTGTGGGGCCGACGATCGCGACGGTCTGCCCGGCATCGGCGACGAGGGACAGTCCTTCGATGAGGGGTTTGTCGGGGGAATACGAGAACCAGACGTCGTCGAAGGTGACCCGACCGGACGGGTTCTCGACCCGCAGTGCCGGATGGGCATCGGCCGGCTGGTCTTCGACGTCGAGCAGGTGGAAGACGCGTTCGGCGGACGCGACGCCGGACTGCAGGACGTTCGCCATCGATGCGATCTGGGTGATCGGCTGCGTGAATCGACGCGAGTACTGGATGAACGCCTGGATGTCACCGATGGTCATCTGCCCCGAGGCGACCCGCAATCCACCGATCAGCGCGATCGCCACGAAGTTCAGGTTTCCGAGGAACATCATCGCCGGTTGGATCAGTCCGGCCATGAACTGTGCGCGGAATCCGGCCTCGTACAGCTGCTCGTTCGTGGCCGCGAACCGCTCGCGGGTGGCCGCGCTCTGGCCGTAGACCTTCACGAGCGCATGGCCCGTGAACGCCTCCTCGGTCTGGGCGTTCAGGTCGCCGGTGTGACGCCACAGCGCGATGAAGCGCCGCTTGGATCGGGAGGTGACGAGCTTGACCAGCCCGAACGCCACTGGGATGGTGACGAGCGCGATGAGGCCGAGGAGCCAGTCGATCCACAGCATCGCGATCACCACGCCGATGACGGTCATCGATGACGTCATCACCTGTGCGATCGACTGTTGCAGGCTGGTCCCGAGGTTGTCGATGTCGTTCGTGACGCGGCTGAGCAGGTCGCCGGTCGGGGTGGTGTCGATGTAGCCCAGGGGAACGGTGCCGAGTTTGTCCTCGACCTGACTGCGGAGCCGCTGCATCGCACGCTGGACGACGTCGGCCAGCAGATGGGACTGGATCCAGTTGAAGATCGCCGCGAGCACCAGGAGCACCGCCGCGGTGATCAGCTCGCGGGTGAACCGGTGCGAGTCGATCCCCGCAGGCGAGAATGCGCCGTGGATGATCGTGTCGGTGGCGTTCCCGAGGATCGCCGGCAGGATCGTCGCTGCGATGACGCCGAGCACGGCCGCCACGACGACCACGGTGATCATCGCGGCATCGGGGCGCATCAGGCGTGCGAGGCGTTTGACGGTCCCGGAGAAATCGTCGGACTTCTCCGCGGGCATGCCACCGGCGAAGCGTCCGCCGCCGAACTGGCGGGCCGTGGTGGCAGCCGACTGTTGCGTCTTGGGGTCGTCGCTCATGCCGCGTGCTCCGAGCGGATCTGCGACTCGACGATTTCACGGTACGTCGGGCAGGAGTCGACAAGCTCGTCGTGGCTGCCGAGGCCGACGGCATGGCCGTCCTCGAGCACGAGGATCTGCTCCGCATCACGAATCGACGAGATCCGTTGGCCGACCACGAACACCGTCGAATCGGCCGTGTACGGGACGAGCGCGGCGCGCAGTCGTGCCTCGGTGGCCAGGTCGAGCGCGGAGAACGAATCGTCGAACAGCAGGATCTCGGGGCGTCGCACCAGTGCCCGGGCGATCGCGAGGCGTTGACGTTGCCCACCCGAGACGTTGGTCCCGCCCTGGGTGATCGGCGCGTCGAGGCCGCCCGGCATCGCCGAGACGAAGTCGGCGCCCTGCGCGATCTGCAGTGCCTCCCAGAGTTCCTCGTCGGTTGCGCCCGGGTTCGAGAACCGCAGGTTCGACGCGACCGTCCCGGAGAACAGATAGGGGCGCTGGGGCACCAGGCCGATGCGACTCCACAGGGCTTCGGGTTCGATGGTGCGGATGTCGACACCGTCGATGCTCACGGTCCCGTCGACCACGTCGAGCAGGCGGGGGATCAACTGCAACAGCGTCGTCTTGCCCGACCCGGTCGATCCGATGACCGCGCACGTCGTGCCGCGAGGCACGCTGAGCGAGATGTTCGACAGGACGGGCTCGGCGGCGCCGGGATAGCCGAACGTCACGGCGTCGAAGCGGACGGTGCCCGCCGTGGGAACCTCCGTGATCGCATGATCGGCGGCGGCGATCGAGCTCTCGGTGTCGAGGACCTCGGCGATCCGCTCGGCGCAGACGGTCGCACGTGGCGCCATGATCGCGATGAACACCCCCATCATCACGGCCATGAGGATCTGGACCAGATACGTGAGGAATGCGATCAGCGCACCGACCTGGAGCGTCCGATCGGTGATCCGTGACGCCCCCACCCACAGCACGATGATGCTCGACCCGTTCATCACCGTGGTCACGAAGGGGAAGATGAGCGCTTGCAGGTGGCCGGCACGGATTCCCGTGTCGGTCAACTCGGCATTGACCTTCTCGAAACGTTCCGACTCGGCGCGCTCGCGGACGAACGCCCGGACGACGCGTATCCCGGTGATCTGTTCACGGAGCACCTGGTTGATCCGGTCCACCTTCTCCTGCATGAGCCGGAATTGCGGGATCATCCGCCACGCGACCCAGCCCACCGAGATGACGAGGATCGGCACCGACCCGGTCAGCACCCAGGAGAGCTTCACGTCCTGGCGGAGTGCCATCACGATGCCGCCGACCGTCATGATCGGCGCGGCGACGAACAGCGTGAACGCCATGAGGACGAATTGCTGGACCTGCTGGACGTCGTTCGTGGTGCGCGTGATCAGCGACGGGGGACCGAGTGTCGCGATCTCTCGACTCGAATACGCCATGACCTTTTCGAACTGCGCGTCGCGGAGGTCCCGTCCGAAGGCCATCGCGACCTTCGCGGCGTAGTACACGGCGACGGCGTTGGCGAGCATCTGGAGCAGGGTCACGAGCGCCATGACGCCACCGTGCGCCCAGATGTATCCGGTGTCGCGCCCCAGGACACCGTGGTCGATGATGTTCGCGGTGATGTCCGGCAGCGTGAGCGTCGCGATCGACTGGAGCGTCTGGAAGATGATCAGCAGGCCGATCTGCCACCGATAACGACGCAGGTAGGTGCGCAGCAGTCGGGTCAGCATCGCAATGAATATAGAACGCAACCGTCCGAAAATACGGATCCGATCGACGGGTCACGGTCTCGTTGGGTCAAACTGGGCATGTGGCAACCTTCCATCACGGCTTCGCGTGGGTCGTCGTCGCCACCAACGCGGTCGTCGGAGTGTGGGCGTTGGTCGCGCACCGCCGGCCACGCCTGCGAAGTCGCGCGATGTGGTGGGGTGTCCTCATCGCCGAGGCGACGATCGCGGTCCAGGTGCTCGGTGGCGCTTGGCTGGTCGCGGTCGGGCATCATCGGACGCGCGACTTTCACGCGTTCTACGGGTTCGGGACCGTGATCGCCGCGGGGATCATGTTCAGCTACCGCCCGCAGCTCAAACACGTGAAGTACCTGCTCTACGGTCTCGGCAGCTTGTTTCTGATGGGGATGGCGCTGCGGGCGATCCAGGTCGGATGACGCTGTCCATGCTCGCGGATGCCTGTTGAGGGACCCTTTAGGTCCTCCGACTAGCGTTGCAGCGTGGCTGCGAACAAAAAGCAAGCGTCGGCGAACACCAAGGCATCGGCGAAGGTCCGCGCCGCGCAACAGCAGAAACGTCAACGTCTGATGTGGTCGATCGGGATCATCGTGCTGGTCGTCGTGGGCATCGGCGTGCTCGTCCTAGCGAAACAGTCCAAGTCGAAAACCGCGGCACCCGCGTCCAATTCGACCGAGGTGAAGCCCGCGCCGTCGTCGATCGCAACCGACCTGGCGGCCGTGCCGATGACCGCGATCGCTGCGGCGACCGCAAAGGTCCCCTCCTCGAATCCACCCAAGCCGACGAAGTCGACCAAACGACTCTCGAAGGGCAAACCCGAGGTGCTGTACGTCGGCGCAGAGTTCTGTCCGTACTGTGCGGGGGAGCGTTGGCCGTTGACCATCGCCCTGTCGAAATTCGGCACCTTCTCGGGCTTGCAGACCATGTACTCCTCGGAATCGAACGTCCCGACCCTGTCGTTCCACGGTGCGAAGTACTCCAGCGATTACGTGAGCTTCCGGTCCGTCGAACTGCAGGATCAGAACCACAAGCCGCTCGAGACCGGCACGCCTGCCGAGCTCGCGTTGTTCCAGAATCTCGGTGGTGGGTCGTTCCCGTTCATCGACTTCGGCGGACTGATGTACCAGAGCGGCGGTTCTGTCGACACACAGACGTTGCTCATGCCGGCTCGTACCCCGGCGCAGGTCGCCTCCACGCTCGCCGGATCGACGGCCGCGGACACCGACGGGACGTCGCTGAAGGGCAGCGTCAACTCCGTCGCGGGTGGATTCATCCAGCAGATCTGTGCGTTGACCGATGACAAGCCGGCCAAGGTGTGCAAGGCGATTCCTTCGTCGTGAACCGGACGGCGACCCGGTTCGGGGTCGCTGCGACCGTTGCGAACGCGGTCGGACTCGCGCTCGCGGTCTACCTGACCGTCGAGCACTATTCGGCATCGCCGTCGTATCTCTGCCCGGCGACGTCGGTGTTGAACTGTCAGAAGGTCACCGAGAGCTCGTACGCAGTGGTGTTCGGGGTCCCGGTCGCGTTGGCGGGCCTGGTGTATTTCGTCGCGTCGATCCCGTTGCACCTGCCTGCGGCGTGGCGATCAACGTCGGTCT
>JAFDWI010000002.1 GCA_018268545.1 Actinomycetota bacterium | reverse complement strand
GCCTCGGATTCCGCGGATCCCCGCGAAATCACCCTCCCCAAGGTTGCCAACAGGTGACTCAAGGTTCTAGAGTGGGCTCTGTTCACCTTCGGATGGCGAAGGCACCGGTAAGACAAAGGACCCACGAACATGCCCAAAGCTGTCGGTATCGACCTCGGCACCACCAACTCCGTCGTCAGCGTTCTCGAGGCCGGCGAACCCGTCGTCGTCCCCAACGCCGAGGGTTCCCGGACGACTCCGTCGGTCGTCGCGTTCTCCAAGTCGGGAGAGGTGCTCGTCGGCGAGGTCGCCAAGCGCCAGGCGATCACCAACCCGGACCGGACGATCCGCTCCGTCAAGCGCCACATGGGCACCGACTGGTCGATCGACATCGACGGCAAGGCCTACAAGGCCCAGGAGATCTCGGCCCGCACGCTCATGAAGCTCAAGGCCGACGCCGAGGCGTACCTGGGTGACACGGTCACCCAGGCTGTCATCACGGTGCCCGCGTACTTCGACGACGCTCAGCGCACCGCGACCAAGGAAGCCGGGCAGATCGCCGGGCTCGAGGTGCTGCGGATCATCAACGAACCCACCGCGGCCGCGCTCGCCTACGGGCTCGAGCGTGAAGGCGAAGACCAGACCATCCTGGTGTTCGACCTGGGTGGTGGCACCTTCGACGTGTCGGTGCTCGAGATCGGCGACGGCGTGTTCGAGGTCAAGTCCACCCACGGCGACACCAAGTTGGGTGGCGACGACTGGGACCAGAAGGTGATCGACTGGCTGGTCGAAGGCTTCAAGGGCGACCACGGCGTCGACCTGTCCAAGGACAACATGGCGGTCCAGCGCCTCAAGGAGGCCGCCGAGAAGGCGAAGATCGAGTTGTCACAGGTCCAGTCGACCCAGATCAACCTGGCTTACATCACCGCGACCGACGCCGGCCCGTTGCACATGGACACCCAGCTGACGCGGGCGAAGTTCCAGGAGCTCACCGCGGACCTGCTCGACCGGTGCCGGCAGCCCTTCGACCAGGCGATCGTCGACGCGGGTCTCAAGAAGGGCGACATCGACCATGTCGTGTTGGTGGGTGGTTCGACCCGGATGCCCGCTGTGGTCGATCTCGTCAAGGAGATGACCGGGAACGACCCGCACAAGGGTGTGAACCCCGACGAGGTCGTCGCCGTGGGTGCCGCGGTCCAGGCCGGCGTGCTCAAGGGTGACGTCAAGGACGTGCTGCTGCTCGACGTCACGCCGCTCTCGCTCGGCATCGAGACCAAGGGCGGGGTCATGACCCGGCTGATCGAGCGGAACACCACGATCCCGACCAAGAAGACCGAGGTGTTCACCACCGCCGAGGACGGTCAGCCTTCCGTGGAGATCCACGTGCTCCAGGGCGAGCGTGAGATGTCGCAGTTCAACAAAACGCTGGGCAAGTTCCAGCTCGTCGACCTGCCGCCCGCGCCCCGTGGCGTACCCCAGATCGAGGTGACCTTCGACATCGACGCCAACGGCATCGTGCACGTCTCGGCCAAGGACCGGGCCACGGGCAAGGAGCAGTCGATGACGATCACCGGGCAGTCGTCGCTCGCCAAGGACGACATCAACCAGATGATCAAGGACGCCGAAGCCCACGCGGCCGAAGACAAGCGTCGCAAGGACGAGGCCGAGGCCCGCAACCAGGGTGACACCCTCGTGTACCAGACCGAGAAGCTGCTCAAGGAACAAGGCGACAAGATCTCCGGTGACGAGAAGTCGGCGGTGGAGACGGCGCTCGCCGACCTCAAGTCGGCGCTCGAGGGCGACAACGTCGAGCAGATCAAGATCGGTACCGAGCGCCTGATGGCCGCGTCGCAGACCTTCGCCCAGAAGCTGTACGAGCAGAACGCGGCCGACGAGCAGGCCTATGCCCAAGCGGGCGCTTCCGCGGGCGCTTCCGACGGCCCCGACGACGCCGAGGTCGTCGACGCCGAGGTCGTCGACGATCCCGGTGAGCACGCATGAACGCCGACACCGAAACCGACCAGGCCGAAGCCGGTGACACCCCTGTCGAGGCGGGGGCGGACGAGGGCGTCGAGCATGTCTCGGAAAGCGATGCGCCGGAAGCCGTCGACGGTGACGGGCACGGCGCCGCTGATCCACCCGATGACAAAGCGGACGAGCGTGACGCCTCGAGCGGCACCGCGCAGGCCGAAGCCGACGACGACGTTGCCGACGACGGCGATGACTCCACCGGCCCGGTCGCTGCCGACGGCGACGCGGCCACCGACGTGGACACGGGCGTGGACGACGTCGCCGACGACGGCACCGTCGCCGTGTTCGACGCCGTGGTCCGTGAACGCGACGACTACCTCGACGCGCTCCGTCGGGTCCAGGCCGAGTTCGAGAACTACCGCAAGCAGGCACTCAAACGCCAGGGTGACGCGATCGAACACGCCACGGGTCGGCTCGTCGAAGAGCTGCTTCCGGTGCTCGACGCGTGCGAGGCCGGAATCGAACACGGCGACGAAGGTGTCACGGCCGTGTTCACGTCCCTGCTCGGGGTGTTGGAGCGCGTCGGCCTCGAACGCATCGACCCGCTGAATGCGACGTTCGATCCGAACGACCACGAGGCGGTGATGCACGAACCGGCAGACGACGACGCCGAGGCGGACGCCGAACCCGTCGTGGTCGAGGTGATGCGTCCGGGCTATCGCTGGAAGGAGCGGACCCTGCGGGCAGCGATGGTCAAGGTCAAGGGCTGATTCCGTGGCCGCCGAACGCGAGTGGTTCGAAAAGGACTACTACAAGATCCTGGGGGTCGCCGAGACCGCGACCCCCAAGGAGATCACCAAGGCCTACCGCAAGCTCGCGCGTGAGAACCACCCGGATGCGAACCCCGGCGACGCGGGCGCGGAAGAACGGTTCAAGGAGATCTCGGCGGCCTACGACGTCGTCGGCGACGCCGAGAAGCGCGGTGAATACGACGAGGTCCGTCGACTGGGGCCGATGGCGGGCGGGTTCGCCGGCGGCGGATTCCCGGGCGCGCCCGGAGGCATCCGTTTCGACGGCGACATCGGCGACCTGGGTGACCTGTTCGGCGGTCTGTTCACCCGTGGCACCCGGGCCCGGGGTGCGTCCAGCTCGCGGCGTCGCCGTGGCAACGACCTCGAGGCCGAACTGTACCTGTCGTTCGCCGACGCGATCCACGGCCTCACCACGACGATCAACATCACCTCCGACGCCACCTGCTCGACGTGCGGCGGTTCGGGCGCGAAGCCCGGTACGCAACCCAAGGTGTGCACCCGTTGCCAGGGTCGAGGTGTGCTCGACGACAACCAGGGTCCGTTCTCGTTGTCCCAGCCGTGCCCGCTGTGCAGCGGGCGTGGGGTGATCATCGACGATCCGTGTGCCACGTGTGGTGGGCGCGGCGTCGAGCGGCGTCCCCGGGAAGTGAAGGTCCGTGTGCCCGCGGGCGTGGCCGACGGCGCGCACCTGCGACTCAAGGGGCGCGGCGAACCGGGAGCAAACGGTGGAAAGGCCGGGGATCTGCACCTCGTCGTCCGGGTGGCCGCGGATCCGCTGTTCGCGTTGAAGGGCCGGAACCTCACGATGAAGGTGCCGGTCACCTTCGCCGAAGCTGCGCTCGGAGCCGACATCCGGGTGCCCACGATGGACGGCGCTCCGGTCACGGTCCGACTCCCCGCGGGGACCCCGAACCTGCGGACCCTGCGGGTCAAGGGCCGTGGCGTGCACACCGGCGCCGGTGACGGCGACCTGCTCGTGACGATCGAGGTCGCCGTGCCCACCAAGCTGTCGGCGGAACAACGTCGGGCGCTCGAGGCCTTTGACGAGGCAACCGAAGATTCGCCTCGGCAGGCGATCGACGCGCTCGTCGATTCCCAAGGAGATCGAACGTGACCAATCGGAAACCGAGTGCCGTCTACGTCATCTCCGTTGCCGCGGAACTCGCCGGCGTGCACCCCCAGACGTTGCGGATCTACGAACGGCGCGGGTTGGTCGAGCCGGCGCGCACCGCCGGTGGCTCACGTCGGTATTCCGATTCCGACATCGAGTTGCTGCGCAAGATCCAGGAGTTGACCAACGACGGGTTGAACCTGGTCGGCGTCCAGCGCGTCCTCGAGTTGGAGGCCCGCGTCGCGGCACTCGAAGCCGAACTCGCCGAGACGCGGCGCTCCGCGCAGCAGGCTGTCGTGGACACCCACCGCCAATATCGCCGTGACCTCGTCCCGGTGCACCAGACCCTTGTGCGCTACCGAGGCCCCTTCGACCGTTGACGCTCGACCCCACCGCGGCGCCGCGGGTCGCAGCCTGTGGCAGCCGCCCCGTCCGCACGGGGTCATCTACGCTGGGCGACCGTGCCCGCAGCGTTCGAACGTCTGAGTTTCGTGTTTCCCGCGTGGAACGAATCCGAAATGCTCGACCAGACCGTGGTGGCGGCCGTCGAAGCCGGTGAACGGCTCGTGGCCGACGGCGAGGTGGGTGCCTTCGAGATCGTGCTCGTCGACGACGGATCGACGGATGCGACGCCGACAGTCATCGACGACCTGACGCAGCGTGACTCGCGCATCGTCGGGGTCCATCACCCGCGCAACCGCGGACTGGGTGCCGCGATCCGCAGCGGGTTCGATGCCGCCACGGGCGACATCATCTGTTACACCGACAGCGACCTGCCCTTCGACCTGTTGCTGCTCGCCAAGGCGTTCCGGCTCATCCGCATCTACGACGCCGACATCGTGTCGATGTATCGCTTCGACCGCACCGCGGAAGGGCCAAAGCGCTACTGGTTCTCGCACCTGTACAACTGGCTGGTCCGCTACACACTCGACGTGAAACTCCGCGATGTGAACTTCGCGGGCAAGCTGATCCGGCGCGACGTGCTCGATCACGTCGACCTGCGCAGCGAAGGGTCCTTCCTCGACGTCGAGTTGATGGCGCAGGCGCAGCGTCTCGGCTACGGGATCATCCAGTTCGGGGTCGACTACTTCCCGCGCACTCGCGGTGATTCGACGCTCGCCGCTCCCGGTGTGATCGTCAAGATCATCGACGAGCTGGTGCGCGAGCGAAAGCGACTCCGGAGTATCGGCCCGCTCGCCGCCGACGAGCGACGCCGCAAGGATCCGACGTCGACCTCGTGACCAGTTCGAACCGGACCGATCGGACGCGGCTGTGGTGAGCCCCGACGCCCTCGACACCCTCGACGCGCTCGACGCGCTCGACGAACGGGCCGCGACCGGTCCGCGGGAGTGGTCGCTGATCGAACGGCGAGCCGCGGCGGGCGTGTTCTGGCTCGGGCTCGTGCTGCTGCTCGGATCCGCGTGGTGGCACGGGCGGGGGCTGTGGTTCTTCTCCGACGAGTGGAACGTGATCGCGGTGCACCATTCGGGCCACTGGATGCAAGGGTTCAACGGCCAGTGGCTGTTGGTCCCGACCGCGTTCTTCTGGGTGTTGTTGAAGGTCTTCGGGCTGTTCACCTATTGGCCGTTCCGTCTGGTCGGACTTGCGTGGTACGCGGCGTTCGTCGTGGTGATGCGCGTCTGGGCGCTGCGGCGTGTGCGTCCCGCGGTCGCCACGGTGGCGGTGCTCGCCGCGGCCTGGTACTCCACGTCCTGGAACGTGGTGATGATGCCACTGCTGATGAACTTCACGATCCCGTGCGTGATGTTGTTCGCGTCGTGGTTGTTGCTCGAACGTGAGGACCGTCGGGGTGACGTCCTCGTCGCGGTCTGTCTCGTGGTCGGGGTGACGTCCTCGAACGTGGGATTGGTCGTGGCGCTGATCCTGGCGGTCGAGTTCCTCGTCGGACGCACGTCGTGGCGACGCTGGTGGGTGTTCATTCCGGCCGCTGCGGTGTGGATCCCGTGGTTTCTCATCTGGTACGAACCGATCTCGAAGCGGGCCGCCGTGAACCACGCGGCCCACTGGGGGATCGGGCTCACCGAGAACTACGCGAAGGGGTTCTTCGACGGGTGGCGCTTCGGTCAGTGGGTCTGGCTCGCGGCGCTGGTCGCGCTCGCGGTGTGGGCCGCGTGGTATCGACGCTGGAACGCACGGGCGATCGGGATCACCGTCGGTCTCGGCTTCTTCGTCGCGGGCGCCGCGTTCCGTGCCGCGGACTTCCACATCCCGATCCCGCCGAATCCCAACTGGTACCTCTGGTTCTATTCGGTACTGGTCGCGGCGTTGGTCGTCGAGTTGCTCCGGGGGGAGCGAGTCCCGATCATCGCGGTGCTCGCCGTCGCGGTGGTCGTCGCGTTCGGCGGGTTCAGCTTGCAACGGTCACTCGACGAGTTCCACACCGGCGGTGTGCAGCTCGTGAAGAACAACCGCACCTGGTTCGCTGGGGCCGACGCCGTGGGCGACCGGGCGTCGGGTGATGCGACGCTCGGGGTGAACATCGTGCAATTGCCGGTGAAGGACTATGCGACGCTGCGTCGCGACATGGGGTCGCTCGTTCCGGGGGTGACCCTCGCGGATCTGGGTGATGAAGGCACCCGTCAGGCCGTCGACGCGTGGATGGCCCAGGCGTTGGGCATCCAGCTGATCCCCGGCATCGGTGCGGGGCGGAGCTGTCGCGTCGCCGAGGATGTCGGCACGCCCCAGGGGTGGGGTGTCGTGCCGGGGGTCGAGGTGCGGATCACGTCGGGTTCGGCACCGGCGACGGTGCGGGTGCGTCGGTTCGCAACGGGCTTCCCGATGCTCCCGGTCGGTCAGGTCGCCGCCGGGCAGACCATGCATCTCGCGATCCCGACCGACAACAGCCCGATCCCGTGGCATGTGCAGGTCACCGGGGGAGCAACGGTCCTCGTGTGCCGCTGACCACGGGACCAGGCCGACGTAAAGGTCAATATCAATAAACCTATCAACGGTGTTGTCAACTCTTGACGACGTCGATAGGCTCGGTTCATGGCGATCGATCCGAACCGTTGGACCCTGAAAACCCAGGAAGCGTTCAGTGCCGCGACCGAAGCGGCCCGCGGCGCCGCGAACCCCGAGGTCACCCCCGATCACCTGCTCGCGGCATTGCTCCGCCAGCCCGAAGGTGTCGTGATCCCGGTGCTCGAAGGCGCCGGTGTGTCCACGTTGTCGGTCCGCAATGCGGTCGACGATGCGGTGTCGAAACTGCCTCGAGCACACGGCGGAGCCGAGGCCCGACTGTCCAAGACCCTGACCGACCTGCTCGAATCGGCCGACCGCGCGCGCACCGAACTCGGCGACGAGTACCTCTCGACCGAACATCTGCTGCTCGCCTTCGCCGAACTGGCGGCCGCGCACACGATCCCCGACCGGCTCGGAGTGGGGCGCGAACAACTGCTGGGTGCGCTCACCGATGTCCGGGGCACCCACCGGGTGACCTCGCAGAATCCCGAGGAGCAGTACCAGTCGCTCGAGAAGTACGGCCGCGACCTCACCCAGGCTGCACGCGAAGGCAAGCTCGACCCGGTGATCGGACGCGACGAGGAGATCCGCCGCACGATCCAGGTCCTGTCGCGGCGCACCAAGAACAACCCGGTGCTCATCGGCGAACCCGGCGTGGGCAAGACCGCGATCGTCGAGGGGCTCGCACGCCGGATCGCCGACGGTGACGTCCCCGAGGGCCTCAAGAACAAGCGGGTCATCTCACTCGATCTGGGTTCGTTGGTTGCCGGCGCCAAGTACCGCGGTGAGTTCGAGGAGCGCCTCAAGGCCGTCCTCAAGGAGATCATCGACTCCGAGGGTGAGGTGATCACCTTCATCGACGAGTTGCACACGATCGTCGGTGCCGGCGCGGCCGAAGGGTCGATGGACGCGGGCAACATGATCAAGCCGATGCTCGCCCGTGGCGAACTCCGCCTCATCGGCGCCACGACCCTCGACGAGTTCCGTTCGTCCATCGAAGCCGACGCGGCCCTCGAGCGTCGGTTCCAACAGGTGTACGTCGATCAACCGTCGGTGGAAGACACGATCGCGATCCTGCGTGGCTTGGCCGAACGCTACGAGGTGCACCACGGGGTCCGAATCCAGGACGCCGCGCTGGTGTCGGCCGCGGTGTTGTCGGACCGGTACCTCACCGGGCGATTCCTGCCCGACAAGGCCATCGACCTGGTCGACGAGGCCGCGTCGAAACTGCGGATCGAGATCGACTCGGTCCCGACCGAGATCGACGTGGTCGAACGCCGGATCCGCCAGCTCGAGATCGAACGCGTCGCGCTCGCCAAAGAGGACGACGACGCCTCGCGTGCCCGCCTCGAATCGCTCGACGTCGAGCTGGCCGAGAAGCGTGAGGCCGCCACGGCGATGCGCTCCCACTGGCAGAACGAGACCGACGCGATCGGCACGATCCGTGAACTCAAAGGCGAGCTCGAACAGCTCCGGTCCGAGGTCGAGCGGGAAGCCGACCTGGAACGTGCCGCCGAGATCCGATACGGCAAGATCCCCGAACTCGAAGCGCAGGTCGCGGCGGCGACCGCCCGGCTCGACGAGTTGCAGGTCGACAACAAGATGTTGAAGGAAGAGGTCGACGAAACCGACATCGCCGAGATCGTCGCGAAGTGGACCGGGATCCCCGTGTCACGCCTCATGGAAGGTGAGGTCGCGAAACTCGTGCGTCTGGAGGACACGTTGCACGAGCGGGTGATCGGCCAGGACGAAGCCGTGCACGCGGTCGCCAACGCGATCCGTCGTTCGCGGGCCGGGCTTTCGGACCCGAACCGACCGATCGGGTCGTTTCTGTTCCTGGGGCCCACCGGGGTCGGCAAGACCGAGCTGGCCCGATCACTCGCGGATTTCCTGTTCGACGACGAACGGGCGATGGTCCGCATCGACATGAGCGAATACATGGAGAAGCACGCCGTGTCCCGTCTGATCGGCGCGCCTCCCGGGTACGTCGGCTACGACCAGGGCGGTCAGCTCACCGAAGCGGTGCGGCGCCGCCCGTATGCGGTCGTGCTGCTCGACGAGGTCGAAAAAGCCCATCCCGATGTGTTCAACGTGTTGTTGCAGTTGCTCGACGACGGACGCCTGACCGACGGTCAGGGTCGCACGGTCAACTTCACGAATATCGTGCTGATCATGACGTCGAACCTGCCGGGTGACCCGCGTGACTTCTTCAAGCCCGAGTTCATCAACCGGGTCGACGACATCATCCGGTTCCGTGAGCTCACCGAGGACGATCTCGCCCGGATCATCGACGTCCAACTCGTGGGTCTGCGCGCTCGGCTCGCGGAGCGTCGCGTCACGTTGGAGTTGACCGGCGATGCGCACGCGTGGCTGGCCCGCGAAGGTTTCGATCCGGCCTTCGGGGCTCGCCCCTTGAAGCGGGTGATCCAGCGTGAGATCGCCGATCGGCTCGCGATGGCGTTGCTCGAGGGCCACTTCGCCGACGGCACCGAACTCGGCGACGGCTCGGCCGTGAAGGTCGACGTCGCCGAGGACGCCATCACCATCGTCCCCGCCTGAGCCCGGCCGTCTGACTCGCCCCACCGATTTCGCCGAACT
>JAFDWI010000029.1 GCA_018268545.1 Actinomycetota bacterium | reverse complement strand
GCGGCGGGGTTCTCGGCGGCGCCCCGCGCGGTGGCCGCGGCGTCGCGCGGCGCCGGGCCGGCCGGCGGCTCCGCCGGGTTCGCGGCGGTCGTCTCGGTGGGGTTCGGCAGTGCACGGGGGTCGAAGCGCACCGTGGTGTCGGGTTTGACGACCCGCCCGTAGGTGAAGGCCAGGTACACGCAGAACTGGTACAGCGCCGAGGCGACTTCGACGGCGTCCATCTGGGTGGGGGTGCGGGCATCGTGGACGGCCCGGTTGCCCTTCTGTTGGATCTTGCGGGCGACGGCGAACACCATGCCCCCGGCGAGCGCTTTGAACTCGGGGGTGTGCAGGTACTCGTTCAGCTTGCGGTCCCACGGCTCGACCAGTGACCGGTCGTTCTCGAACATCCAGACGACGCCGACTTCGAGCGCCTTACGCGCCTGGATGATCGCCGGCCCCGGATCGGACAGCGCATGGTCCTCGACCCAGGCAGCAAGGCGGTACAGGTCGGCGAACTCGGCCTCGAGAAACCCGAACTGCGACTGGCCGTGGCTCACAACTCCCCCCGAAACGCCCGCTGCTGGAGTGACGCGAAGAGGGTATCCAGCCCGTCGAGGCTCCGAGATAACGACAGCCGATGAGAATTCACCGTCTCGATAGCCCTTTCAAACCGACGCTGCATCTCGATAGGCGGTAACGGCAGCTCAATGGATTCGATCATCGACTGGTTGATCTTGAAGGTGCCGTTCGTGGTGCGCGCCTTGCGCTCGATCTGGGACCTGATCAGGTCCTGGTCCCACAGAGTCGTGAGAAATCCTCGTGCTACACGATCAGGGTCGAAACACGCGGCGATCATCGTGTCCGGGAACGCGGTCCCGTCATCAACACGGCCGTCGGGGAACTTTCCACGGCCGACGAGGGCAACATTTCCGTTGCCTCGGCAAATGAGGAAGTCCCTATCGGACACCAGCTTCTCCGGTAAGTGCGGGCGCGAGAACGTACTCGCTTTCACCGCCCCCGGTTCAAAGGCCGGGCCTGTGATCGCCGACAGTGTCAACACGGAACCCGTCGATTGACCAGACTTCGACGGAGAGACCCCGTTCCGGAGCTCCGCGACGAGAACGTCAGCGACGGACGTAGCTCTGAATGAAGGTGAGGCAAGATCGCCGAACATGTCGATGAAGATGGCCTGGGTGAGGGTGTCGAGCTTGGCGATCGCCTCCCGACGTTTCGCCCGGAGCGCATCGGCCGCATCCAGCACCCCCGCGATCCGTCGCTGCTCCTCGATCCCCGGCAACGGAATCGGAATCCGCATCGCGCTGGACTTTGTCAGCTTGAGCCGAGTCGATCCCGTCAAGAACGGGCCAACGTCATAGTTCTCGAGCACACGGGTCAAGTAGCGAAGATCGACATCATCCGCCGGACGCAAGACGTGCGCATGGTTGTTCACCCACGACCGACCTTCGATTGCGTAAGCGATCCCACGTTCTGGCTCGTCGAAACGGCCGCCATCTTCTGCGAGCAGGACGAGCGGCTCGTCGAACAAGTAACCGTCTACATGATCCTGGACACCATTGGCGCCGTAATACGGAACAGCACCCCAGACTCGATCGCGAGCGGTGATGGGTCTCCTCGCGTGATCGAGAAACTCGACAATTTCACCAAGCGGTCTACACGTTGGAACCGATCTGAACATGTCAGCCGCGATCACCACGACAACGCCTCGACTTCCAAAGGCTCCGGCCCAACGATTGAGCCCACCAGATCCGGACGCGTCCGCGGACGCGTCACGACGGCCGACCTCGAAGTACCGATGCGACCCAGACCGACGCGCCGGCGATCTCTCGCCCCGGTCGTAAACCGTTCTTTGAACCGGAAAAGCCACGGGGCACCGGCTCCCCTTCAAAGAACGATCCGCGACAAAGCCTGGTAACCGGTCGAGTCCGACCTGGCTGGACGCGCCCGCGGGCGCGTCCCGACTCCCGCGGGAGCACGTCCGTCCGACCAGTGATTCGGCGCCGACCGGCCACGCGGCACGATCCGTCTCGCCGGTCCTGTTGCGTTGCTTGTCCGATCGGTCCCACCGGCACCTCACACCCTGGCTCCCTGGGAGCCAGGGTACTCCAGCCGTGTGACATTCTCAGCCGAACCAACCCGGCCGGCGCGTCCGCGATCTCGCGTCCCGGTCGTCAACGGTTCTTTGAACGGGAAATACCACGGGGCATCGGCTCCCATTCAAAGAACGACCCGTGACACGGCCCCGCAACCGTCGAGTCCGATCCGGTTGGACGCGCCCGCGGGCGCGTCCGCGCTCCCGCGGGAGTCACCTCGGCTCCCGTCGAAACGTGCGTCTCCCCCGTCCCCCGTCGATCGTCCAACGTCACAGCGACAATCACCTTCGGCGGCTCGTGGTTGTCGCTCTGACGTTGGGCCACGAACTTCCCCAACCCACCTGCGAACCCGACCCGGCACGAGCCTCCCGGCACCCGACCCGCTCCACGCCGACGCGCCCGCGGGCGCGTTCCGACTCCCATGGGAGCGAGCCCGCTCGGCCGGAATCGAGGGGTGTCGTCAGCGTTCGTCCAGTACGCGCTGTACCGCTTCTCCGAACTCGTCGAGGTCCCGGCCCGCCGTCGAAAGCAGGATGTCGATGTCGATCGACCAGTAGCCGTGCACGATCCGATTCCGAAGGCGCACAGGGTCCGCCCAACGCACGTCGGGATTCTCGGATTTGGTCCGGTCGGAGACGCCGTTCGCTGCTTCGCCGAGAACCGTGTAGTTCCAGAGCAGTGCATCCACGAGATCGCGGTCCACAAACGGATCGCCGAGATCGATGCGCTCCACGAGCCCGCGTATCCGAACGATCGCGTCGATGATCTCCGTCAGTAGAAGGTCATCACGCGGCATGGAGCGTCCGAGCTTCGGCCAACACCTCGTCACGGATCATGCGATGCAACGCCGAGCGTGCGACCAGGTCGACACGCCTACCGAACAGCTTGCTCAATTCATCCTCGAGGTCGTTGATCGAGAATCCGAGATGCCGACCGGGAGCCAGGACGTACAGCAGATCCACGTCGCTGTCCCGGCGGACCGTGCCTCGAGCGACCGAGCCGAACACCGACAACTCGGCGATCCCGTACCGCTCGCAGATCCTCGACAGAGCATCCGAATCGACAGCGAGCAAATCGGGCATCGTGTCGTCGGTACCGGTGGACATCCAGCCATTGTCTCATGCAGTCGTGTGATCAGCCAGCGCACGAGCACCGCTGCGCGACCGCCTTCGGTGTCTCGTCTGGATCACCGCGTTCCACTGAACCGATCCGGCGGCACCGCTGGTTCTCAGCCGAGCATCGCCTTCAACTCGTCCAGACCGGTGCGGATCTCCTCCTCGATCACCGCGAGCTCCTCGATGATCTCGGCCGGAGCCGGGTAGTCGACCTCTTCGTAGACGATCTCTTTGTATCGGTTGATCGACAGGTCGTAGTCGTTGGCGGCGATGTCGGCCTTGGGCACACAGAACGACTGCTCGGTGCGGGCCCGGTCCCGCTCCGACCCCTCTCGTTCACGCCACCGCGCCAACGCGTCGGGCAGGTTGTTCTTGTCGTGCTCGTCACCGGCGAGCGCCGCGAGCGGACCGAGCTTGTCGGCGTCCAGCAGCGGCGTGCGCTTGTCGTCCAAGCTGAACCCGTCGGCCGCGAGGTCGTAGAACCAGACCTGATCGGTGCCACCACTGTTCGTCTTGGTGAACAACAGGATCGCCGTCGACACGCCCGCATAGGGCTTGAACACCCCCGACGGCAACGACACGATCCCCTGGAGTTGCTGGTCCTCCACCAGCATCCGCCGCAACGCCTTGTGGGCGTTGGTCGAGCCGAACAGCACCCCGTCGGGAACGATGACCGCGGCGCGACCGCCCGGCTTCAACAGCCGCAGGAACAACGCCAGGAAGAGCAGTTCGGTCTTCTTGGTCTTCACCACCGCCAGCAGATCCTTCGAGGTCGACTCGTAGTCGAGGCTGCCGGCGAAGGGCGGGTTGGCGAGTACCAGATCGAAGCGTTCGATGTCACCCGCGTGTTCCTGGGCCAGCGAGTCGCGGTAGGCGACATCGGGGTTCGCCACCCCGTGCAACTGCATGTTCATCGACCCGATCCGCAACATCGTGTTGTCGAAGTCGTACCCGTTGAACATCGCGGTGTTGAAGTGCTCCCGCTGCACCGGGTCGGTCAACACCTCCGGATGGGCGTTACGGACGTACTCGGCCGCGGCCACCAGGAATCCGCACGTCCCCGATGCCGGGTCGACGATCACATCGCCCGGTGCCGGATCGGTCATGGCGACCATGAGCGAGATGATGTGCCGGGGCGTCCGGAACTGGCCGTTCTGCCCCGACGTGGCGATCTTGGCGAGCATGTACTCGTACACGTCACCCTTGGTGTCCCGGTCGCCCATCGGGATCCGGTCGATGCCGTCCACCGCCTTGGCCAGCAACGCCGGTTTCGGGATCGTCAGGCGCGCGTCGGCCATGTGCTTGTCGTGGGTGGAACCCTCGGTGCGGCTCCGCAGGAACGGGAACACGTAACCATCCACCAACTCGAACATCTGCGCCGGCGGGAGATTCTTGAAGCTGCCCCACCGCAGATCCACGTACGGCCGACCCTGCGCCGCACCCTTCGGGGTGAACACACCGTCGGGGAAGATCGGATCGACGATCGGTGTACCGGTCCGGTTCGCCTTGTTCTCGGCCCGGGTCTGCGCCTCGTCCAGCCCCTTGATGAACAACAGGTAGGTGAGCTGGTCGATCACCTCGAGCGGGTTCGCGATCCCACCCGCCCAGAAATCGTTCCAGACCGCATCGATCCTGGACTTCAACTCACCGGTCAGCACGCAGGTCGTCCCCTCTGGTTGCGGCCGCCCCAGGCCGGCGACGCTCACCCACAGGGTAGATCGGCACGACACTCGCCCCGGCCCCGGCACCGCCGAGCAGCCCCTCCGCACTCATTGACGATCCGATATATACTCACTGCATGGTCGAGTCAGCCGGCGAGCTCCTCCGCGCTGCGCGCCAACGTCGCGGCCTGTCGCAGACGCAACTCGCGCGCCGTGCGAACGTGACCCAGCCGACCATCAGCGCGTACGAGTCAGGGCGGCGCGAACCCGCACTCGCCACGCTCCGACGCCTGATCGAAGCCACGGGTTGTCGGCTCGACACACGCATCATCGACCCTTCCGAACACCTACGACCGCTGCCCGACTCCCTGGTCACCCGACGACTCCGGGACCACCGCGAACAGATCATCGCGACGGCGCGCACACACCACGCTCACAACGTCCGCGTCTTCGGGAGTGTCGCGCGTGGCGAGGCCCACGAGAACAGCGACCTCGACATCCTGGTCGATCTGGACGCGGAAGCGGGTCTGCTCGACCTCGTCGCACTCGAACGCGAGCTGGCGGAGCTCGTGCGTGTCGATGTCGACGTCGTACCGGCATCGGGCCTCAAGGACACGCTGCGCGAAGACGTCATGAGCGAGGCGATCCCCCTGTGAGCCGCCGTGACGAGGACCGACTACGCGACATCCTCGCATCGGCATCGGCGATCGACTCCCATCTGTCGAGGGGAGACCTCACCGACGGACTCGTGTTCGATGCGGTTCGAGTGCGCCTCATCGAGATCGGCGAAGCAGTCTCGGCGAAGCAGTCAAGGACATCGAGCCGGCGCTGCTCGAGGACGCGCCCGAGATCGCATGGCACGACGTGGCACGGATGCGAGACCATCTCGCACACCGGTACTTCGACACCGCTCATGCGGTCATCCAGGTGACCGTCGATCGGGACCTGCCGCCACTCGTCAGTGCCGTGGAACGGCTCCTCGACCAAGTCGACACAACCGAAACGAACACCTGAAGCCCGGCACGGACATCGTCAGTGCGCCCTGGGTCGCTCAGAACAGGTCGTCGAGGCCTTCGAGCAGGTGACCCATGCGCTCCTGCTTGGTGCGCAGGTAACGGATGTTCTCCGGGTTGGGTGCCGTCACCGACGGAACCCGTTCGGCGATCCCCAGGCCGAACCCCTCGAGCCCCCCGTACTTGGCCGGGTTGTTCGTGATCAGGCGCATGGTCGTGATCCCCAGGTCGACCAGGATCTGCGCACCGATGCCGTACTCGCGGCTGTCGACCGGCAGCCCCTGCGCGAGGTTCGCGTCGACGGTGTCGGCCCCGTGGTCCTGCAGGTCGTACGCACGGATCTTGTGACCGATCCCGATCCCCCGGCCTTCGTGGCCCCGCAGGTACACGAGAACCCCGAGGTCCTCTTCGGCGATCATCCGCATGGCAGCGTCGAGTTGGACCCCACAATCACAACGCAACGACCCGAAGACGTCACCGGTCAGACACTCCGAATGCACCCGGACCAGGACGTCCTCCTGACCCTGGACCGCCCCGCGCACCATCGCCACGTGCTGCTCGCCATCGAGCATCGACTCGTACACGTAACAGGTGAAATCCCCCCATTGGGTGGGGATGCGGGCCTCGGCGACCCGTTTCACGAGCTTCTCGTGCTGGCGCCGGTAGCGGATCAGCTGGGCGATCGAGATCAGGCACAGCTCGTGCTCGGCGGCGAACGCCTTGAGCTCCTCGGTGCGGGCCATGCCCATCTTCTTGTCGTCCACGATCTCGCACAGGATGCCCGCCGGGTACAACCCGGCCATGCGCGCCAGATCAACGG
>JAFDWI010000299.1 GCA_018268545.1 Actinomycetota bacterium | reverse complement strand
TGCACGAACACGATCGCACCGAGTCCGAGTGCGACGATCTCGAGTCCGAACGCCCCGAAATCCATGAAGATGGCGAGCCACCAGACCGGATCGGCCATGAGGTGCCACAGCAATCGGAGGCTCATCGCGGTCTCTTCGGGGGCTTCTGACGCCTTGCGCTGCTCGATGACGTAGGACCCCGCGTAACACAGCGCCGTGGCGAGCGACACCACGACGACGAGCACGACGTGTCCGGCCATGTCCACCAGCATGCCCGGCCCGGCGACACGCCTCCCGATCGGCGATGTCACAGTCGCCCACTAGTTTCAGCTTTCGATGAAGCGGCACCACGAACGGCGGGATCGCACGGCACCGAGGCGGATGCGATGAGGTCCACCGTCGCGTCGGACCGGCTCGAATCCCTGGTGCCGCCCCTGGTCGAACTGCTCCGTGACGTGCCCGAGGACCCGATGGCGGCCGAGTGGGTGGCGGTGCCCTCACCGGTCATCCAACGTTGGTTGGCGCTCGAACTCGCCCGGGAGCTGGGCACGACCGGCGACCGGGACGACGGGGTCAGCGCGAACATCGAGTTCGTGCGTCCGGCCGCGCTCTGGCAGGCGGTGTTCGCCGGCGCTGCGGACACCGAGGGGATCGAACCCACGGGAGGATCGAGCCCGATGAGGGGTCGATCACTCGACCCGTGGGACGCGAACGTCGTCGCCTGGCGGATCCTCGCGGTCGCAGCCGCCGACCGACCACTCGCGACGGCTGCAGGCGCACCCGATGCCAGGCCGACCATCGTCTGGGCGCAACACACCGCGGGCCTGCTCGCCGGGTACGAACTCGGCCGACCCGAGATGATCCGGGCATGGGCGAACGGTTCCGACGTCGACGCAGCGGGCCGCCGACTCGCCGACGATCAACGGTGGCAACCCCGCCTTTGGCGTTCGGTGCGGGAGCTCATCGGGCATCCGAGCCCGGCCGAACGACTCCCCGGGATCCTCGCGGCCCTGACGGCGGGCGGGCTGGACCTCGCGCTTCCGCCACGCCTGTTCATCTTCGGTCTCGAGACCATCCCCGGCGGCAACAACTTCATCTCGCTCCTCGACGCGCTCGCCGTGGACCGCGACATCCACGTCTTCGCACCATCGCCCTCCCCCACGCTCTTCGACGTTCCGAACGGACCGAGCCCCGACGATCCCGACGCCGGCCTCCATCGCCTCGTCGCGAGCTGGGGGGCGACGGCCCGGGACGCCGCACGGCTCCTCGGCGCCGGCAGCGGCGAAGTCGAATTTCTCCGCGGTGTATCGCCGGCCACCACCGGGCCATCGAGCACCCTCGGCGATCTCCACTCGGCGATCGTGGACGGCACCGTCGCAGGCCGGGCAGAAGGCACCAGTGGCGTCGATGCGCTCCGAAGAAAGCCCGATGTGTGGTTCCACGAGTGCACGGGCGCGATGCGCCAGGCCGAGGTGTTGCGCGACACCGTCGTCCACCTGCTCGCCACCGACCCGACCCTCACCGAAGAGGACATCCTCGTCGTGTGTCCGGCGCTGGACCGATTCAGCTCCCTCATCCGCGCGAGCTTCACCGTCGACACCTCGGGTTCCACCACCGGCATCACCACCGACCGCGCCGACGCGGCGGTGCGCGTGGCACTCGGGTTCGGTGGCGGGAGCGCCCGAAACGCGGTCGTCGACGTCCTCGAGGCCTTGACGGCCCTCGCCGGTGGGCCCGCCCGGTCGAACGAGGTCTTCGAGTTCTGCACACTCGACGGGGTGGCACGCCGGTACGGGTTCGATGACGACGCCCTCGACCAGTTGCGAACGTGGATCGTCGACAAGGGGGTGCGGTGGGGTTTCGATGTCGCTCACCGGGAAGGGTTCGGGGTTCCCAGCGCCCATCGGGCGAACACCTGGGAGTTCGCCGTTGATTCGTTGTTGGCGGGCATCGCGGTCGCCGGAGGACCGGCGCCCGCGATCGGCGGGATCGTCGCCGACGATGGAAGCGCGTCGGTGGCGTCCATCGTCGGGCGTTTCGCCGAGGTGATCGCCGGACTCCGTGACGCCGCCGCAACCATCGACGAGCCGACCGACCCACAGCGATGCGTCGCGATCATCCGATCGTGGATCGACCGGTTCGTCGCCTTGGATGATGACGACACGCGCAGTCTCGAAGCGGTCCTGCTGACCCTCCACGAGATCGCCGACCACGCGTCTCGGGGCAGCGACACCTCGACCGTGGTCACCCCCGGTGATGTGGCGCGCCTCGCCGTCGAACGTCACCAACTCGGGCCGTCGACGTCACATGTCCTGCGTGGTGGGATCGACGTGGTGCCGCTCCGGCCCGCCTGCACGACCCCCCACCGGGTGATCGTGCTCATCGGGATCGACGAAGGGGCCCTCGCGGGTGACCGCATCGACGGCGACAACCTGGCGATGGTCGCACCACGCCCCGGTGACCCCGACCCTCGGGCGGCGATGCGACAAGCACTGTTGGACACGGTTCTCGCGGCGCGTGAACGGCTGATCGTGATCCGCGACGGAACCGACATCGCCACAGGGAAACCGGTCGCCCCACCGGTCGTGGTCGCCGAACTCCTCGAAGCGATCCTCGACGGCGTCGATGCCGACCAGCGTCGCGATGCGACCGACAGGATCGTGTTGCGTCATCCGCGTCACGCCGGCGATCCGGACTGTTTCGTCCCGGGCGGCAGCGGACCGCTCGAAGGATGGACCCGTCTGCTCGCCGACCCTCGCCTCGTCGAACGCCCCTGGGGTGTGGACCCGGCCGCGTTCGCAGGCGCCCGGAAGCGGGTTTCGGGCGACATCGTCACGGGGACTCCGATCAACTGGGTGCTCGACCGACCTCGGGCGGACCGAACGGTTTCGCTCGCGGATCTGCAACGCTTCTTCCGGAACCCGACGAAGGCGTTCGCAACCGAGACCGTCGGGATCCGCCTGGAAGCCGCCGAAGCCGACCTCGACGAGACGCTCCCGGTCGATGTCGACGCGCTGGCGCGATGGGGATTCGCCCGGGACCTCCTCGCCGCGGAACTCGTCGACACCACACGACCCGAACCACCCGACCTCGACGCGATCATCGACGATGCCCACCGCCTGCTCGTGCCCACCGGTCTGCTGCCCGTCGGCCGGTTCGCCGACGCCGTGATCGACGAGGTCGCTCAGCAGGTTCACGGGATCCTCGACGCGTATCGATCGATACCCCGTGCCGGCGACACCCCCACTCGGGTCGAAACTTCGATCGAGTTGGCCGACGGGACGAGCGTCGTCGCAGACGTCGAGGCCTTCGCGCCCGGCGGCGATGCTCGGAGCCTGACCGTCATCGATGCCACACCCAGTCGCGTGAAGCCCCAGGACCGTCTCGAGGCATGGTTGACCCTGCTCGTGCTGAACGCACACGATCCGACGATCGGCTGGACCGTCCACGTGATCCGGCGAGCGGACGACGACACGGCCGCCACATCGCCGGTCACCGTGCGCCGCTTTCGCCTCGACAGCCTCGATCACGATGATCGCCGCTCCCGGGCGTTCGCCGGCCTGGCCGTCGCCGTCGGTATGTGGAGATTCGGTTCCGTCGAGCCCCTGCCGTACTTCGCGACGGTGTCGCCCGCGATCGCGCGGGACCCGACCGCGACGATTCCGACGAAGCTGTGGCACGCGTTCGGCGACGCACAGGGAGACGGCGAAGAGCCCTACACGTCGCTCGTGTACGGCGACGCGACGCTCGAATCGATCCTCGACGAGCCGTGCAGCGATCGCGACGTCGCATGGTTCACGTCACAGTTCTCGGATCCGACGGTCGCGCCGTACGTCCCGGACGCCGACTCGCTCGCGCCGGGCCGGGTGGCGGCCCACGCACAGATGATCTGGTCGTGTATCGATGCGATGCTCGTCGACGAGCTCGACACCGACCCGGACCCCGAAGCCGAAGCCGAAGCCGAGGATGCGCCGTGATGGCCGAACCGCTTCGCGACTTCGCGATCGATGCGACACTCGGGGTCCCGACGACCGTCATCGAGGCGAGCGCCGGAACCGGAAAGACCCATGCGATCTCGGGTCTCACCGTCCGTGTCCTCGCCGACGGTGACGCGCGCGCGGGTGAATTGCTGGTGGTCACCTTCACCCGCGCGGCGACCACCGAGCTTCGGGAACGGATCCGGACACGTCTCGTCGGGTCGATCGAGACGCTGGCCCACGGCGACGCCCCGGACGATGACGCCCTGATCGGCTACCTCCGTGCTCCCACAGACGGTCGTCCCGACCCCGCGGCACGACTGCGCAACCTGCAGCGTGCCCGCTCCGAGTTCGACGCCTTGACCGTCGCGACGATCCACAGCTTCGCACAACAGGCCATCGCCGCGTTCGGCGTCGACGCCGGGATCGACCCCGACACCAAGCTGGTCGCCCCAGACCCGGGCGCACTCGACCGCGCGTGTACCGATCAGCTCGCGATCGAGATGTTACGAGCCGCCGACGACCCGCCGCGGCGCGCCCTGTTGACCTCCAAGGACTTCCGACAAGCGCGGGTCAAGGACATCGCGCACGCGCTCGCACGGAACCCTGATCTCCGAGTGAACCCCGAACCGTCGCCGGATCCCGGGACAGCGAATGAGCTGATGGTACAGATCGCCCGCGACGCCGTCGCCCGGCTCACGGCAGACCGCCGTCGCCGATCCGAACGTGTCTTCGACGACCTGATCCTCGACATGCGACGCGCGGTGACGACGCTCGAAGGGCGAGAGGCCGGTGATCGGCTCGGTCGCATCCGAGATCGTTATCGGTGTGTCCTGATCGACGAGTTCCAGGACACCGACCCGATCCAGTGGTACGTGTTCGAGGCTCTGTTCGCATCGGCCGACGCTGAATCCAAGACGAGGCTCGTGTTGGTCGGCGACCCCAAACAGGCGATCTACCGCTTCCGTGGCGCGGATCTCCACGCGTACACCAGCGCGATCGCCACGGCCGCCAGTTCCACGAGTCTTCGACGGAACTGGCGAAGCGACCGCATCGCGCTCGCCGCGACCGAGAAGCTCTTCGGCGGGGTGACCCTCGGCCCGGGGGTCGAATTCGTAGCCGTCGAACCTCGGCCCGACGCGCCGATCCAGGCGCTCACGTTCGACGGCCTTGCGATGCCGGGGCTGTCGATCCGGGTCGCGACCAACGAACCGCTCGACGATGACCAGCACAGTCGCGTCACCCCGATCAAGCAAGGCAAGACCGGGTCGAACCCACGGTTCATCGCCGACGACGTCCGTGCCGCGATCGCCGAGGACCTGGTCCGACAGATCGGTTCCCTGCTCGACCACGGCGAGATCGACGGCAAGCGTGTCGGCCCCGGCGACATCGCCGTGCTCGTCGCGAAAAACCGCGAGGCGACCGAACTCGCGGCACGGTTGCGCGAAGCATCGATTCCTGCGGTCATACAGGGGTCCGACAGCGTCCTGCTCACTCGAAGCGCGGATGACTGGCGTCTCCTGCTCGCAGCGGTCGCGAACCCATCCGACACGCGACGGGTCAAGGCAGCCGCGCTGAGCGTGTTCGGCGCCGCGACGGACGCCAACGAACTCGTCGAGGAAGATCTCGACAGCGACCACGCGACCCCCGACGTGTCGCAGCACGTCGATGGATTCTCGCTCGGCGACTTTCGGCAGCAGGTCGCACGTTGGTCCGACATCCTGCGACGGCACGGCACCGCCCGATTCGTACGCGCGGTGCTCGTCGACACGAACGTCGCGGTACGGGTGTTCGACCACGCCGGTGGCGAGCGTCGCCTTGTCGACCTGCAACACATCGCGGATCTCCTCCAACAATCCGGCCTGGCCGATGCCGACGGATTGCTCGGCGCGATCGCACCCGATCGGGCAACGACCGGCGACAAAACCGACGGCGACGACCTCCGCCGCATCGACAGCGACCGTGACGCCGTGACGGTCATGACGATGCACAAGGCGAAAGGGCTGGAATTCCCGATCGTCTGCTGCACGGGCCTGATGTCGGGCGAGCCGACGACCGGCACGAAGCCCGTGACCTACCACGACGACCGTGGCATCGCCGTCCACGACCTCCAGGTCACGCACGGCGACCTCGTCGACGACGGCCTCGAGCGTGCACGACGCGAGGTGATCGACGACCGGCTGCGGATCGCGTACGTCGCGCTGACCAGAGCCGTGCACCACACGATCGTCTGGTGGGCCTGGACCAGCGCGACCGAATACGGCCCGCTGACCCGACTGGTGCTCGGCCGGGACGACACCGGACAACCCGACGCCACGATGCACGCGAGGGTCATCGACACCAAACGGCTCGCGCCGGACGCCATCATCGAACCGGCGCGACGCCTCGACGATCTGGCGACGACCATCACGCTTCCGACGTCCGCGCACGTGATCGACGTCGGGCACCACGACGCGACGCCGTGCGACTATCGGTGGTCGGGTGCCCATGGGGACGTCGATCGACCCCGACCGGGCGATCTGGCCATCGCGAGCCATCGGCCACCGGAACACCGGGCGACGAACCGATGGTCGTTCAGTTCGATCACCCGAACGGGAGCATTCGGAGACACCGATCCGGACGACGTTGTCGGCGGTGAAGACGAATCACCCGATTTCGGCCCGGGTGACATCGGCGGTGCCGTCGGCGAAAGCCCCGGACGGGGACCGTCACCGGATCGTTCGGCACTTACCGGCCTCACCCGAGGCCGAGAATTCGGGACGCTCGTGCACACGATCCTCGAACACGTCGACTTCACGAGCCCGACCCTCGCCGATGACCTCGACCAGGTCATCGCCGACGAGCTCGCCTGGCGGGCCCGGGCGATCGCATGGACCGACACCGCCCCACCACCGGGCGACGCGCCACCGGTCGGTTCGCCGAGGGCACTGCTCCGCGCGGGCATCCTCTCGGTCATCGCCACGTCGCTCGGCTCGATCACCGGTGGCGCAGCACTCCGCGACTTCGGTCCGCGCGACCGGTTGAACGAACTCGACTTCGACCTTCGTCTCCCACCGGCAACCGAACCGGTGTCGATCAGCGAACTGGGCAGAACCCTCTCCTCGACGATGCGTGCCGACGACCCGTATCTGCCGTGGGCGACGTCGCTGGCCGGCGGCCGACTCACGTTGGACATCGC
>JAFDWI010000298.1 GCA_018268545.1 Actinomycetota bacterium | reverse complement strand
CATCTGGGCCGTGGCAAATGCTCCGGCTTCACGTTCGTAGAGCGGGATTCCACACAGCGCTTCCGCGTCGAGGACCGGATGGGAGCCGTCGACGACCGCGACGTCGATCCGATCGAAATCGGTGACGGTGACCAGCAGATCGATCAACTCCAACAGGCGGACCGGACCCGTGAAGCGAGCCCCGACATCGAGGTCCGACGGTTCGGCAGCCGGCGGTTCGACAGCGGCCGTGCTCCCGAAGATGCCGAGCAGATCCACTCCGAGTGCTTCGAGATCAGCGTCGAGGTCACCGTTCGATGCCGCGTCGATCAGCCGATCGCGTGCCTGACTCGCCGTCCCGGACATGGTTTCAGGCTACTCGGGACCGGTGATCGCCGGGGTTGCGGCCAGGTGGCGGTGGATCGGCCAGTGGAACGAAGGTTGGTCCCGGAGGCCCGGGCGGTTCTCGACCGTCGGATCGAGGCGGTGCTCCACGCTTGTGGTGGCGTTGCCCGGTGAGGTGGTCACCTGATGGGGTGGTCCAGTGGGGGGGTTTGGGTGTGATCGAGGTGCAGGGTCCAGCCGGTGCGGTGGGTGACGCCGTGGTGGTATCGGCACAATGCGACGAGGTTGTCGAGATTGGTGGGTCCGCCGTGGTCCCAGTCGGTGACGTGGTGGTTGTGGAGCAACAAGGTGACTTCGGCGCGGGGCAAGGTTCCGGCACCGGGTTCGGCGCTCTGTGCGATGCGCAACAGTTCGACGAGGGCTTCGGCGCGCAACTGTTTGCGGGAGGGGACGTCGAGGTCGGTCGTGCCACGCGTATCGAGTTCCGCGAGCAGTCGGGCTTCGGTCGCCTCCAATAAGCTTCGCAACTCGACGACCGCGAGGGTGGGGGGAGACGTGTCGAACAGTCGAGCCTGGAAGCGAAATGGAGGCGTGATTGCTAGCATGACAGCATGCCGACGCAGGTGAGCTGGAGGGCCGACGAGGAACTCATCGAACGTGCCAGGCGACGGGCGCGTGAGCTGAACAAGAGTTTGAACGCATACCTCACCTTCGTCGTCGACACCGCCACGAATCCCGATGCGGCCGGCACCGAGGCCGAGCGACTGCGCGCACGGTTCGCGGCCGCTGGGCTCCTGGCGACAACTCCGATGCCCGACGGTCCGCTTCCCAGCAGCGACGAGGTTGCCCGGGCACGGGCGGCACTCGCCGCCGCCGGCGGGCCGAGCCTCTCCGAGTTGGTCAGTGAGGGACGCGGCGAGTGACCGCCTTCGCCGACGCGTCGGCGATCGTCAAACTTGTCGTCGCCGAGGACGGCACCGACCGGGTGGCCGCCGAACCGGGTCCGATCATCGTGTCGGCACTGACCTTCGTCGAGACGGCATCGGCGGTCTGGCGCAGAGCTCGGATGGGGTCCCTACCCTCGACGGTCGCGCAGCGAACCGCCGCCGATCTGCAACGGCAGGTCGCCGACGGTCGGTTCGATACCGGATCCGAAGTGGCCGAGATCCCGATCGTCACGCCGATCCTGCAACACGCCTCGCGATTGTGCGGCATCCACTCACTCCGCGCCGGCGATGCGATCCAGCTGGCGACGGCGCTCACCGCCCGCCGGCTCGAACCTTCGTGCAGCAGGTTCCTGGTGTTCGACAGGCGCCTCGCCGACGCCGCGGCACGAGAAGGTTTCGTCGTCGTCGGCCCGGAACCGTCCTGAATCGAACCCCTCGACGAATGGTCGGTGACGCCGTGCGTCGGCGACACGTCGGTGGCGCCCGCGGGCGCGGTGTGTCGGTCAGACGCCGAGGGTTTCGCGGGCGTACGCCTTGAGTCGCTTGTAGTCGACCTTCGCGTTCGGGGCCCGCCCGATCGTGTCGATCGTGAGCACCTTCTTCGGCGCTTTGTACGCCGCGAGATTCGCCTTCACGTGTGCGATCAGTGTCGCTTCGTCGACCCCGGCTGTCGGGTCGGCGGGTTCCACGACCGCGACCACCGCCTCACCGAACTTCTCGTCGGGCACCCCGACCGCCACGGCATCCGCGACGGATGGGTGCGTCTTGAGTGCTTCCTCGACCTCTTCGGGAAACACCTTCTCGCCACCGGTGTTGATCACGACCGAACCGCGACCCAACAAGGTGAGTGACCCGTCGGCTTCGACCATCGCGTAGTCACCGGGGATCACGTAGCGGACCCCGTCGATCTCCATGAAGGTCCGGGCAGACTTCTCGGGGTCCTTGTAGTAACCGACGGGCACGTAGCCCTTGAGCGCAACCCGCCCCGTCTCACCCGACCCGGGCACGACGTCCTCGTCGGCGTCGTTGATCACGCGGGCATTCTCGCCGAGGGTGAACTTGGCGGTGTTCGACGTGCCGCTCGACGTCGACATCGACTGGCCCATACCGATCGCCTCGGACGACGAGAACGCATCGACCAGGATCATCCCCGGCTGGTAGGCGAGCAGCCGCTTCTTGGATTCTTCGGACCACATCACGCCCGACGAGGCGATCAGGAACAGGCTGGAGAGATCCCAGCGGTCCGGTTCGGCGTCGAGCGCAGCGAGGATCGGTTTGGAGAACGCATCGCCGACGAGCGCGACCTGCTGGACCTTCTCACGTTCGATCGTGTCGAGCATCTCGGCGACGTCGAAGTTGCGGCTTTGCAGGGTGACGGTCGATCCGCCCAGCGAAAGCACGATCAGTTGAGTGTACTGACCGGTCCCGTGCATGAGAGGACAGGCCGGCAATCCGATCGGACCGGGTCCGGCCACGAGCCCACGAATGATCTCGGGGTCGACGCGTTCACGGGCTTCGGGTGCGAAGTTGCCCACGAGGTTGCAGTACAGGTCGTTCTGACGCCACATGACGCCCTTGGGCATGCCGGTCGTGCCGCCGGTGTAGGTCATCAACAGGTGGTCGCCGCTGCGTCCCCAGGGCCCTTGCACGGGCTGGTCCCCCGGATCGGTGGCCGCCGCGTCGGCGTACGAGGTCGCCCACTCGGGGCACGGTCCCGAACCGTCGTCGACCCACAGCCAGGTGGTGACGAGCGGGACCCGGTCGCGGATCCGCTCGATCGTGTCGACGAACGTCCCGTGGAAGACCACGGCGACCGCGTCGGCGTTGTCCCACAGGTACACCAGCTCGGAATCGGTGTAGCGGTAGTTCGTGTTGATCGGCACGAGGCCCGCCTTGAACGTGGCGAACACCGACTCGAGGTACTCGGGGCAGTTGTAGAGGTACTGGGCGACCTTGTCCTGTTCGGCGACGCCGGCGTCGAGGAGGAACCGTGCGACGCCGTCGGCACGGCGGTCGAACTCGGCCCAGGTCGTGCGGCGATCGCCTTGGATCTGGGCCGGCGCGTCGGGAATCTGTCGGGCGACGATCTCCCAGACATCAGCGAAGTTCCAGCCGGTCATGCGTTCCCCTTGTTCGGTGGTTCGATGTCACGAATGCGGTCGGGAGTTTCGGGCCCGGCGGTGACGCGACGAGTGTACGCGCGGTCCACCGATCGGCCGAACGGCGTCGGATGCCGATCCCGAGTAGGCGTGGGATCGATCCGCCCTGTGGCGACGTCGAGCGGGTCCGATGTCGGCGTGTTCAATTCGACGGTTCGTTCGACGGTTCGTCCGGCGCGTTGTGCGACCACGGCCTCGTGTGGTTGAACCCGATCTCGACCCCGGTGCACCCGTGCAGTTCGATCGGGGCGACCCCGAACTCGATGCCGTTCGCCGTGACGGCGCCGTCGGTGCAGCCCACGAAGCGGATGCCGTGGCGACCGCGGAGCCGGTTCCCGGACACCGAGACGCCCGACGAGTCGCTCGCCCAGACCGCGTCGTCGTCCGCCAACACCGCACACCCACCGATCGTCACCTCCGACGACGACACCACCGCCACGCCGCTCCGGGTTTCGGTGAGCGCGGCCGCTGCGATCCGCACGTCGGTGGCGTCGGCCATGTCGACGAGCGGATCGGCGCCGTGGGTGCCCGTGATCGTGCCGCCCGTCAGGCGGAATCCCTCGACCCCCGACACCGTGAGCGAGCCGTGTGCCAGCGTGCACCAGTCGATCCTGAGTGTCGACGCATCGGTCGCCTCGATTGCCCCGGAGACGTCACAACTGTCCAGGGTCGCCCCTGTGGCGCCCGATATCCGGACAGCGGGCCCGCGGTCCGGGCGGCGATTCGTGACGGTGAGGTGCGCCATCGTCACGTCGGGTTCGTCGACCACCAGTACGACACCGTCGGCAACCAGTTCCGCTGGGGGAGGAGTGGGGAGGAGCTTCTTCGCCTGGCCGGGGATCTTCGGCGGAACCGGTCCCTGCAACGTCACGCCCGCCGGTGGGTGGAGTGGGAACGTCTCGGTGGCAGACGTGTAACGCCCGCGGCCGATCTCCACGGTGGAACCCGGGCGTGCGCGTTCGAGCGCAGCCGTGATGCTCGGCATCGTCTCGCCGTCGAGACGGACCACACCCGGTCGGTTCGCGGTGATCGCGACGAGCCGGAGACCTGAGGGGTCACTCATCGCCCGGTCCTCGATCGACGGCGTGAGGATCGGACACGGTCGAGACGACGATCATGTGTCGGGCAAGCTACCGTCCAGCGGCGATGGACTTCGAACTGCCCGCCACCGACGACCCGCGTCGCGCCGAGGTGCGCGCCTGGATCGCCGACCACCCGAACGCGACCGGCGCCGAGTTGGCCGAGGCCGGTTACGTCGCGCCGCACTGGCCCGCGCCCTACGGCCTGGACGCGGATCCGATCCTGCAGCTGATCATCGACGACGAGTTGCGCGCCGCGGGCCTGCGGCGCCCGAACAACCCGATCGGGATCGGGTGGGCCGGACCGACTCTGCTGCACGCGGGTACGGCGGAACAGCAGCAGCGTTGGATCCCCGGGTTGCTCTCGGGCGAGGACATCTGGTGTCAGTTGTTCAGCGAACCCGACGCCGGTTCGGACCTGGCGAGCCTGACCACCGCGGCGGTGCGCGACGGTGACGAGTGGGTCGTCAACGGATCCAAGATCTGGACATCGCTCGGGCACCTCGCCAAGTGGGGGATCCTCATCGCGCGTACCGACCCCGAGGCCGACAAGCACGCCGGCATCACGTACTTCGTCGTCGACATGAAGACGCCCGGGATCGAGATGACCCCGATCGTCGAGATGACCGGCGCCCACAACTTCAACCAGGTGTTCTTCACCGACGCCCGCATCCCCGACGCGAACCGCGTCGGGGCGGTCAACAAGGGATGGGCGCTCGCCAAGGTCACGTTGGGCAACGAGCGTGTGTCGTTGTCCGAGCCCGGGGCGCTCTGGGGCATGGGCCCGACCGCCGCGGATCTGCTCGACGCGGTCCGTGCCGCCGGATCCACCGACGACGCGATCCTGCGCCAACGCCTCGCGGCGCTGTACATCGACGCGGAGGTGCTGCGCCT
>JAFDWI010000297.1 GCA_018268545.1 Actinomycetota bacterium | reverse complement strand
GTCTTCGTCGTTTCTTCGACGATCATGAGATACCCGATCCAGGGCCGGATGCCGGAGACGAGCAGCCCCCGTTCGTGGGACTTCCAAACGTCTGCCGCCTGGCCGATCGCTTCCTCCACCCGATTGTTGAAGTTGTTTGCGAGACTCGACCCTTGGGACTTGGCCTCGACGATCGCGAGCGCATGGCCCTTGTACTGGAGTACCACGTCCCACGACTTCGATTCGCGATAGAAACCCGGAAGATAGACGGTGTCACGCGGCAACGGATCCGGTTCCAGCCCGGTGTCGAGCACCACCTTTCGAATGAGACCCTCGAACGGTGCCATGTGCTTTCCCGCACGCACCGCCCCGCTCGTTCCGCCGTCTCCGTGACCGGCCGCATTCGATGCATCCTGCTGAGAACGCCGAATCGACCAGAACGTTCGTACCGCGTCGGCGAAGTCGGACTCGTAGTCGGGCATCGAGAGCGCGGTCATCTCACGCAGTCTCGCGAGCACACCGAGCAATTTCGGTGATCCCGTAGACCCGCTCGGCAATGGCCGTCGCGCGCTTCGCGTCCCGCATCCGAAAAGCTTCGACCAGCGCCCGACGGTCGCGACGGTCGATCGAACCCGGGTCGGGGACGCGGATCCGCCGGATGTACTGCGCCTGGAAGCGATAGGTGCCACCGCGCATCTTCACGCAGTAGGTGCCGACGAACAGATTCGCAACGTCCGAGAGCAGAATCCCACCGAGGACCTCAAGATCCCACGCGTCGGAGATGACGTAGTAGAGGTTGTGGTGCGGGTAGTGCCCCCCCGCATCGAGTACGGGGTGCGCCGCCGCCTTGATGTCGGGTAGCAAGAGTTTCGGTCGTTCGGTGAGGCCCTCGCTGACACGATCGATTGTTCGGTACCACGCCGTCGGTCGCTTCTTCGCGATGTGTCGACCACGTAGCCGTCGCTGATTGTCTTCGAGATAGGCGGCGAGCCGCGGGTACGAGCCAAGGTCGACCAGACGGCCTCCATCCCATGGATTCACGAGATAGTCGCCCGACCACCTCGTCATACCGGTGGCAATGTCCTGCGCCCGAAGCACGGGAAGGAGTCGATCATGCTCGACGATGTCGGCGTTGTTCGTGATGTAGACGTCATCGCACCCGGTCGCGACCCCGATGCCGACGCGAGTGCCCGTGGCAGTGCTCTCCAGTGGAGCGAACCGCGACTCGAGATCGGCGATGAGCGCGAGTTGACCAGGCGACCCGGCGGGCCACAGGTCACGCCCCGTGAACCACCCGTTGACCCGCGTTGCCTCGAACGAACCCTCGTCGAGCGATCCATGACTCCCGTGTCGAATCCACGAGGTGAGCCGGGACCCTGCTTGTTCGTCGAAGGTCGAGCGCGCATCGGCGGCCACGGCCGTTCGCTGTCGGGCCTTTCGGAACACCGTGATCGCCGGATACGCGGACACGGCGTCTTCGAACGCGTCGACATCGTGCATGGCGATGACGGTGTCGACGGCGTACTCGGCAGCGACCAGTTCGCGGAGATCAGCACCGTATTGATTTCGCATCCATCGGTCTGCGCAGATGAACCCGAGGACCCCATCGGGATTGAGGAGTTGAAGGCCTCGTTCGATGAACCCGACGTAGATGTCCGCTCGACCTCGCATCGTCCTGCAGATCCGTCGGTAGTCGTCCATCGTCGCGCGCGGTACGTCCTCCAAGCGGATGTAGGGAGGATTGCCGACCACGAAGTCCGCAGTCCCATCCACGTGTCCGTGACGGAGAAAGTCTCCCTCGATGACCCAGGTGTCGGCGAGGGTCATGGCCACGTCCAGGTCGACCCCGAGGCCGACGAGTGTCGTGGCGACCGCTTCGCGGGACCGGATGGCATTCGTGTCGACAAGGTCGAAGGCCCGGATCGCTGCTCGCAGCGAGCCGAAGTCGTGGCCATGGGCGACCGCCGATGCAACGAGTCGCTCGACGACCGGCACGAGGAACGCTCCCGCACCACACGATGGCTCGACGAGCACACTGCCGGCGAGGTCGCGATCGGCGGTGTATCCGACCAGATCGAGGATCAACTCCACAATCCACCGACGGGTGAACACCTCACCGTGATACGGGGTCGGATCGTCGACCAGGTCGGAAATGACCATCGGGCTCTCGAACAATGATCGCTGACCGACGAGAGGCACGACATCCACCCTACACGAACACGCGTTCGACGACAGGGGATGGCGTCTGGGCCAGTCGCCCCGAAAGATCAGGACCTGGCGTGCATCGGCAGTGGTCCGGGCCCCGGGCCGTGCGCCACGGTCGTGGCCTCACAGCGAAGCTCGCGAGCCGGTGCGGCGGCCCGCGACCCACGTGAACGGCTGGGGGTGGCCTGCCGGGGTGTGGTGCACGTGTCGACGCGACTCGATGACGTCAACGCCGACCTCGTCGGCCAGGAACGCTGTCAGATCGGCGATGCTCCAACGCCGGACCGGGAGCGCCGAGCACGTCTCGGGTCCGTCCTCGGCGAACACACCCACGACGACGAAGCCATCGGGCTCGACGGCGGCCTGCAGACGATCCACGTAACGGTCCAGGTCGGTGTCCTCCACGAGGAAGTGCATCACGGCGCGATCGTGCCAGACCCGTCGGCGCCGATCGGGTCGCCAATCGAGCAGATCCGCGGCCACCCACTCGACGGCCGTCGTCGCGCCGATACGGGCCCGCGCGACGGCCAGGGCGCGGTCCGCGACGTCGAGCACGGTCACGTCACGATGCCCACGTGCGATCAGCGCATCGACGAGGACCGATGCGCCCCCACCGATGTCGATCACCGGATCCTCCGGCGACACCCCGATGAGATCGAACAACTCGAGCGACACGACGGGATCGGTCTCGAACCACGAAACCTGCGTCGAACCGATCGTGTCGTAGCGCTCGTTCCAGTGGTTCGCGTCGGCCATCATCGACTCCTCGGTCAGCTCGGTTCAGGTCAGCTCTTGAACAACGACTCGGTCGCGTCGACGCCGAGCATCGCGTGGACCTCCTCGGCCAGCACCGGATCGTTCGCAAGACTCGGATCGGCATCGAGGAGCCGCTCGGCGACGTCGCGCGCACGCAGCACCCAGTCACGATCCCGCCGCAACGACGCGAGCCGCAAATCGTTCCGGCCGGTCTGACGCGTTCCCATCAGCGTCCCCTCGCCCCGCAGGTCGAGGTCGATCTCGGCCAGGGCGAAACCATCGGTCGAGGAGACGAGCGCCTGCAGGCGTGCCTCGGAGTCCGGCGTCGTGGCGTCCGCGACCAGATGACACGACGAGGACGCGGCACCCCGACCGACCCGGCCCCGGAGTTGGTGCAGTTGTGCGATCCCGAAGCGGTCGGCGTCGAGGATCACCATGACCGTCGCGTTCGGCACGTCGACACCGACCTCGATGACGGTCGTCGCCACGATCACGTCGAGCCGACCGGACCGGAACGCATCCATCACGGCATCACGCTCGGGGCCCTTCAGCCGACCGTGGAGCAGCCCGACCCGCAGGCCTTCGAGCTCTCCCCCGTCGGCCACGAGCCGGTCGAAGGTCGCCTCGGCCGATGCGGCCTCGAGCTTGTCGGACTCGGTGATCAACGGACACACGACGTAACCCTGACGGCCGGCGGCGACCTCGGCACGGACCCGAGCCCACGCATCGACCTCGTCGAGCGTTCCCGGGCGGGCCCATCGAGTCACGATCGGGGATCGCCCCGGCGGGAGTTCGTCGAGCACGGAGACATCCAGATCGCCGTACACGGTCATCGCTGCGGTCCGAGGAATCGGCGTCGCCGTCATCACGAGGACGTCCGGGGTGACACCGGTGCCACCGGAGGCGTCGCGCAGCGCCGCACGTTGCTCGACGCCGAAGCGGTGCTGTTCGTCGATCACGACGACACCGAGCGCAGCGAAGGTCACCGCATCCTGGATGAGCGCATGGGTCCCGACGATCAGGTCGATCGAACCGTCGGCCAACCCCGAGAGGATCTCTCGCCGGGCCGCGACGCCGACCCGGTTCGTCAACACCGCGACCATGACCGGACGAGAGCCGAACAGGCTGTCGGGATCGTTGATCGTGATGTGCGAGACAAGCTGCGAAACGCCCGCGAGGTGTTGCTCAGCGAGCACCTCGGTCGGGGCCATGAGCGCGCCCTGGTACCCGCCTTGGACCGCAGCCAGGAGCGCGTGTACGGCCACGAGCGTCTTCCCGGCGCCGACGTCACCCTGGAGCAACCGGTGCATCGGAGCCGGCGAGGAGAGATCGGCGTCGATCTCGCGGATCACCCGTTGCTGTGCCCGGGTCAACGTGAAGGGCAGCGAACCCGCGAACCGCGCGAGCAGTGTCCCGTCCGACCGGGAGGTGTCGTGGGCGATCCCGACCGCTTCGGTCGCGAGCCTCCGCTTGTGGCCCACCAGCGCCAGTTGCATCCGGAGGAGTTCGTCGAAGACCAGACGCGAACGGGCACGTTGCACGTCGGCCATCGTCTCGGGCCGGTGGATGTCATGATACGCCGTGGTCCGATCGATGAGATTCCAACGACGCAACACCGCAGGCGGAACCGGCTCGGCGAAGGTTCCCGCCCGCTCGAGCACCTCGTCCATCCAGCGAGCGATGTCCCAGGTGGTCAGGCGTTCCTTTTCGGACTGCGGATACATCGCGATGATCCGCCCGGTCCGGTCACCGATGAGGTCGACCACCGGGTTGGTCATCTGCGGACGACCACGGAAGTCGTCGACCTTGCCGAACAGCACACATTCGGTGCCTTCGGGAAGCTGGCGTTCGCGCCATCCCTGGTTGAAGAACGTGACCTTCAGGTAGCCCGAACCGTCGGTGACATCCGCGGTGACGAGCGTGCGAGGTGGCCGTCCCCGGGTTCGCCGCGAGGCGATGCGCTTGACGGTCGCGACCACCATCGCGTCCGCGCCGATCGCCAGGTCGGCGATGCGTTGTTCGTTCGAGCGATCCACGTAGCGGCGTGGGTAGTGCATCAACAGATCGGCGACGGTGTGGATGTCGAATGCCTCGGCCAGGGCCGCGGCATGCTTCGGACCGATCCCGCGCAGTTCGGTGACCGGGATCGACGCCAGTTGCGGCAGTCTCCGCCCGCTCACACGACATTCCCGTGGTCGAGGTCCCCGTCACCGCGCACGACCATGGAGGGTACCGCCCACCGACCGATTCCGATGGTCCCGAGGGGAACCGATGGTCAGGCCACCGCGGCCACGGCCGCCGGAGGGGCGGCTGCGATCCCGGCACGGCGGCGCAACCAGTCTTCCCAGGTGATCGTCCCGCCCCGATTCTCCGGGCAGAGATGGAAGCCGTCGGCGAAGTCGGCGAGCGCACCGATGCGCGGGAGACGGAGCAGCCGACTCCGCTCACCGGTGATCTCCCAGCGCCGATATTCCAGGTCACGGATCCCGAGCAGTTCGGGACCGCCGAGGTCGGGGACCCGCCCGGACGGGCCACGCTCGACGAGGTCGGCGAGACGGATCGCCACCTCACCGACATCGATCGGCTGGAAGACGAGCCCGGGGACCGTGAAGAACACGGGCGAACCCAGTACCTGTTCGATCAGGTCGTGGAACTCGGTCACGCGCTGGATCGTCCAGCGGGTCCCGATCGCCTCGATGCGCTGTTCGGCCTCCCACTTCGCCGAGCAGTAGGTGAGTCGATGGTTCTCCACACCGACCTTGGACACATAGACGAAGTGGGCGGCGACCCTTTCGGCGGCGCGCAGCATGGTCTCGGTACCACCGACCTCGGTGCGTCGTGCGGACCGGCCCGATCGAGTCGCCGTGTGGACGATCGCATCGACGCCTTCGACGGCCTCGGCGATGCCCGTGCCCTCGACGACATCGCCCCGGACCACCTCGACGCCGGGCACGACCCGGTCCGATTCGTGGACCAGGACGCGCACCCGGTGGCCACGGCGCGCGAGAACCCGGCTCACATGGCGCCCGAGATTTCCTGCTCCCCCCGTGACGAGCACGGTAGACATCGGAGCGCAGCGTAGCGCATGATCACTGAGCGTGCACGCGATTTTCAGACGTCTCGTCGAATCCAGTTCCCGTGTGGATGGGCCCAACCGACCGTGACCGGCTCGAGCTCGGCTCCCCGGCGCCACCGGCGTAATCCGAGAACCGTGTCGGGCGTCGTCGCCTCGCTGCCCGACCAAGGCGGCACCGGTATCCCGGGCACACAATGCGGCGCCTCGGCGGTGATCCACGAAACCGGGCGCCCGTCGCCCGCTGCGGCAGCAATGGCCTCGACCAGTGCAGGTCGACGCTCGCGGGCCACATAGGTGAGCGCCCACGAGTCGAACACCACGAGGTGGGTGTCGCTTCGGCATGTGTCCACGACTCTGCCGAAGTCGTCGATCATGTCGCCGGCGAGCACCGGCGGCGGGTCGCTGCGCAGCAATGCCACCGCCGCTCGAAACCGCTCGATGCGCCACGGCTCGTCGGGCCAGAGGCACGCCTCCAGCCACCGGACCCGGTCGGTGTCAGCCAACGCGATCGGGTCGCGGTCGATCCCGACACGATCGGCGACGACCCGGGGGAACGTCACAAGGTCCACGGGCGCCGGGCCACGGACCTCGGCATCGAGGCGCACCGGCGAATCCGGGTCACCGACGACGTGGTCGCCCACTCGGACGCGATACCGATCGACGCCCAACAACAGACCGGCACTCGCCCCGAGCTCGACGAGGGTGACCGGCGCATCACCGAGGTCGGCACATGCAGCCGCGAGCAGCACGGCCAACGACGTCGACCGGTTGACCTCGTTGGTCTGGGTCGACCGCGACGCGATGACCTCGACCAACTCGTCGCGGTGCTCCAGACACGTCGACCGGAACGTCGGCCACGGGTCACCGGTGGCCGATGCCTCGGCGGAGTTCACCGAGCGGTACCACCCAGCCAAGGGAAGATCGGGATTCCGGAGAACGAGATCGTGCACCGCAGCGAACAACAGCACGGGGCGTTCCTGGCCGGGCCGAGCCGAGAGCAGCATCCCGGCGATCGACGGGTCCTCGGCGCACCCCGAGGCGAGGCGTGCGTAGAGCGCCAGCTCGCCGAAGCTCGTCGCGAACGAGCGGAAGTATCCACGGATCGCGTCGAGACCGGCGGCCGTCGACGCGGGGCTCACTCGACGCCGATGAAGTACGGGTACAACGGCTGGCCCCCCGCGTGCACCTCGACCTCGACGTCGGGACGATGCGCGGCCAACCAACCGGTGATCTGACGGGTCTCGGCGACCGAGGAGCCCTCCCCCTCGATCAGGGTCACGATCTCGTGGTCGTCACCGATGAGTTCGTCGAGCAGACGCGTCGTCGCGGCGACGAGGGTCGGGTCGACCGATCGGATCCCTTCGCGACTCAGTCCCAGATAGTCCCCTTCGGCGATCGGTCCGACGTCGCACGTCGAGTCGCGGACCGCTCGGGTCACCTCGCCTGCCGCGACCGCTTCGGCGCCGTCGGTCAGCGAGCGGGTCACCGCGTCGGCTTCGGCGAACGGGTCGTAGGAGACGAGCGCGGCGACCGCTTCGACCACGCCACGCGTCGGCACGACGCGCACGGTCTTGGCGGTCTGATCGGCGACCTGTTGCGCGACGGGGATGATGTTCGAGTTGTTGGGAAGGATGACGACCGCGTCCGCGGGCGCCGCCTCGACGGCCGCGAGCAGATCTGCCGTGGAAGGATTCATCGACTGTCCCCCGGCGACGATCTGTTGGACGCCGAGCGAGTGGAGCAACCGTCGGATACCGTCGCCCGCTGCGACCGCGACGACTGCCGTCGTCACCGGCTCCGCGTGCGGCGGCTCATCGCGATCATCCGCCTCGGTGACCCACCGTTCTTCTTCGACCTGCTCCAACAGGTCGGTGACGCGTATGCGGCGCGGCCGCCCCGCGTCGATGCCGGCCTCGATCGACGCCCCGATGTCGTCGGTGTGAATGTGACAGTTCCACAGTCCGTCGCCACCGACGACGACGATCGAGTCACCGATCCCCTGCCAGACGTGCTTGAACGCGTCGATGGTCGAATCCGGCGCGTCGAGCAGGTACATCACCTCGTAGCGCAGATCCGCGATACCCCCGGCGGAATGCTCGTGGGCTCCGACCAGCGCGTCGGCGACATCGTCGACCGGAGGTGCGTCGGGAAGTGCACGGCCCGCCACGACGTGCAAGGCCGCGTCGACGAACAGCATCAGGCCCGTCCCACCGGCGTCGACGACGCCCGCATCGGCGAGCACCTGGAGCAGCTCCGGGGTCGACTGGAGTGCCGCGTCCCCCGCCATGTGGGCCGCGTCGAACACCTCGGTGAGGGTCGCACCGCTTCCCGCTGCCGCGGCACCGGATGCCATCCCTCTGACCACCGTGAGGATCGTCCCTTCCACGGGACGCATCACCGCGCCATAGGCGGCTTCGGTCGCCGCCTCGAGTGCACGCGTCACCGCGACGGCGTCCAGACCATCGGGTTCGGATGCGGCGACTCCGGCGATTCCGCGCAGGATCTGGGAGAGGATCACACCGCTGTTGCCTCGTGCCCCCATGAGCGATCCGTGGCTGATCGCGGTCGCGACCGCCGTCATCTCGGCGTCCCGGCCGAGGTCGGTGAACTCCTCGCACACCGAACCGACGGTCAACGCCATGTTCGTCCCCGTGTCACCGTCGGGGACCGGGTACACGTTCAGGCGGTTGATCCGATGCTGGTGGGACTTGAGGAGATCCCGAAACGTCTCGACGATGGCCCGAAGGTCGGCGGCGGTGACTCGATCGATGGTCATCGGCCACGATCGTAGATCCCGGACGCGTGGCCGCGGGATACGCTGCACGATCGTGAGCGAAGGACTCGGAGACCCCACCCCGCCATATGTCGCCCTCGTCGTCGACCCGGATCCAGCGTGGAGGCAACGCTCGGTGTCTGCGATCAGCGCCTTCGCCGCGACTCTCGAAGCCAAGGGGCTCGAAGCGGCACGAACGGCGTTGCTCGACAATCCGGTGAACATCGCGGTGTTCGGACCGAACTCGGACGTGACGATCCACGGGCACATCGCGCCGCTGCTCCGCCAGCGTCCCGACCTGGGTGTCCTGTTGTTGATGGACACGCTCGACATCAACGGCCTTCGTGACGCGATGCGCGCCGGTGTGCGCGAGGTGCTCCCGGGCCACACCGACACCGAGGATCTGCAACAGGCGATCGCCCGACTGACCGACGTCGTGGACCCGCTGCCCGCCCACCCTGTCACCGCTGCTGCGCCACCGCCCCGCCCGGCGGCGCAACAGCGCGACAACGGCCGTCTCGTCATGGTCTGCTCGGCAAAGGGCGGCACCGGCGTGTCCACGGTTGCGATCAACCTCGCCGCCGCGCTCGCGGACATGGGCCGCTCGGTGACGCTCTGTGATGCCGACCCGGTGTTCGGTGACCTCCCGCTCCTGCTCGGCATGAAGACGCGACCCGAACTCGAGCCGGGGGAGCTCCCCAAGAAGCTCCTGGTCGAGGAGGCGCTCGAGGATCTGGTCACCCACGAGCAGACGGGTGTCGACCTGTTCACGATGTACCGCGCCCGCATGCCGCTCAACGATCTTCCCAAGGACCTCGTGTTCGCGGTCTTCGGGGCACTCCAGGTGGCATCGGACATCGCGATCGTCGACATGCCCGCCCCGCTGGTGAACGTGGCCGAGTACCTGACCAGTGCCGACGAGGTGTTCTTCGTGGCGGGAACCGATGTCGCGTCGCTGAAGAACCTGCGGCTCGCACGCCAGCTCATGGACACCGCCGGAATGCCCATCGAGCGGGCATGGGTGGTCCTGAACCGGGTCCGCAACTACGCCGATTTCGATCGATCCCACTACACCCAGATCATCGGGCTCCCCGTCGTGTGCGGAATCCCCGATTCGCCGGCGCTCATCGCGGCGAGTGACGGCGCCGACGTGCTCACCAGGTCCAACCCGAAGGACGCCGCCGCCCGGGCTTTCGCCAAGTTCGCCCAGGACCTTGCCGGTCGGTTCGACCAGATGGACGCCGGACTCGCCACCTGACCGGGACACCGCGACTTCGGGCGCCTTTGCCGTATCGGCGACGATCCACCTAGGATCGTCCACCGTCCCAGACACGACTCGACACTTGAGGTTGGAGCCCCGATGGCATCGGTATGTGAGGTGTGCGGTAAGCACCCGTCATTCGGAATGAGCATCAGCCACTCGCACCGGCGCACCAAGCGTCGCTGGAACCCGAACATCCAACGGGTCCGTGCCGTCGTCGGGGGCAGCACCAAGCGCATCAACGTGTGCACTCGTTGCATCAAGGCCGGCAAGGTTCAAAAAGCCGTCCGATGAGGCAGCGTGGTCGTCACCCGCGATGTGCGTTTCATCCCACATCGACTTCGGAGAGGGCATGACGGCCACCACCACGAACACCGCACTGAAAAACTGGGTCGACGAGTGGGCGGCGATCCTCCAACCCGACCGGATCCACTGGTGTGACGGGTCGGTCGAGGAATACGACGAACTGGCAGCCGAGCTCGTAGCCGCCGGCGTCT
>JAFDWI010000296.1 GCA_018268545.1 Actinomycetota bacterium | reverse complement strand
CGAGTGCCTTCCAGTGCTCGATCGTCTCGGCCAGGTCCGCAACCGCGTCGATCACGATCGCTTCGGTTCCGGACCCGTCTCCGGGAAACCCGTTCACGAGGTCGCGAAGCCGCTCGAGGAGCGCGACGTCGCCCTGATTGCGACGGATCGCCCGGGCGATGTCGAGGCACAGGATGTTGTCGGGGCCTTCCCACACCGGGTTCACCTGAGCGTCACGCAGGATCCGTGCCGTCGGCCAGTCCTCGATGTAACCGTTGCCGCCGTGCAACTCGAGCGCATCGGACGCCGCGGTGATCCCGAGACGACACGCCCGCATCTTGATGATCGGTGCGGAAATGCGCATCCGTGACTGGAAGAAACCTTCGAACACGAGCGCTTGTGCGGCTTCGACCTCGACGATCAACTCCGCGAGTTTCCGCCGGGCAAGCGGCTGTTCGATCACGGGCTTCCCGAAGGCTTCACGTGCCTGGCAGTACAGGATCGCCTCGACCAGGGCTCGGCGGGCACTGCCCAGTCCCATGTTGGCGATCCCGATGCGCGCCCCATTGGTCATCTCCATCAACCCGCCGAGCCCGCCACGGATCCGGTGATCGCTGCTGGGCGGAGCCGCGGATTCCTCCTTGCGAGCAAGCAACCACCCTTCGGCATCGACGAGTTCGACCTCACCGGATGGAACCGACTTTGTGCCGAGCTTGTCCTTGAGCCGATGGACGATCACCCCGTTGGGGGTCCCGTCCATGCGCTCACGCAGCACGAGAAAGCTCATCACCGCATCGGACCCGGCGATCTTGGCGAGCACGATGAAGGTGGAGGAATGCGCGTTCGACACGAACCACTTGAGACCGTTCAGCCGGTAGTGATCGCCGTCGGGTTCCGCGATCGTTTCCAACGCACGCAGGTCCGCGCCGCCGCTTCGCTCGGTGAACATCTGCGCGGTGGTCGCGGTGCCGTCGTCGACCGCCAACAGCTCGCGCACCCTGGCCTGCACAGGTTCGGGCGCGAACGCTTCACTGAGCCGCTCTACCATGTCGCGCCCGGTTCCGACCGAACAGTAGATGCCGATGTCGGCCTGACTGAGCAGATATCCCCACGCGGCGGTCATGACGTTCGGGTCGACCCCGGCCGCAGCTGCCTCGGCGCGGAACGCATCGGAGGAGAAGTTGTTCGCTTCGACGTCTCGCCGCGACGCCTGGAACGCTTCGGGAAGGACGACCCGACCGGTGTCGGTCCCCCACCGGTCATAACGCTCCAGGTACGGCGGGTTGCGGTCGATCTCGGCAGCCCGTTCGGCCACCGGTCCTCCCATGATCTCGCCGATCCGATCGAGGTGCGGTTCGGCCCAGGCGAGCGCGGCGTCATCGAAGTACGCCCGCGCCAGGAACTGCAACGTCGGGTCGCACCGATACCAGTTCATGCCCACCGCCGAGCGGTAACGGGTGGTCTCATATCGCCGTGAACGATCGGTGCTGTCGGGCATGGTGACTCCTCGATGCTTCGCATGTGCGGTCGGCGAGTTTCACGGTAGCTACCGTCGAAGCAATGGACGTGCCGAACAGCGGTGAATGTGCAACCGGGTTCGAGGGCGTGCGCGCCGCCTTCGCCGAGAACTTCGTCGAACGTGGCGAGATCGGCGCTGCGGTGTGCGTGATCCACGAAGGTGAAGTCGTCGTCGATCTCGTCGGCGGATGGGCCGACCAAGGCCACACCCGGGTCTGGATGCCCGACACGATCTGTGACTTCTATTCGGTCGGCAAGGGGCTTCTCGGGCTGTTGCTCCTCCGCGAGGTCGACGCCGGGCGGATCGGGCTCGATGACCCGATCGGCGACGCGTGGCCGGAGTTCGCGTGCAATGGCAAGGAAGACGCCACGATCCGCCAAGCGCTGTGTCATCAGGCCGGCGTGCCCGCGATCCATGAACCGCTCACCGATGACAACCTGTTCGATTGGGATCGCATGACGACCGCGTTGGCTGAGACCGACGCATGGTTCGAACCCGGCTCGCGGCACGTGTACCACACCAACACCTACGGCCATCTGATCGGCGAGTTGGTGCATCGCCTGAGCGGACGCATGCCGGGTGCGGCGCTCGCCGAAATCGCTCGACCGATCGGTGCCGATGTGCACTTCGGGGTGCGCGAGGCCGACCAGGCCCGCTGCGCGGACGTCATCTGGCAGCCGAACATGGCGATCCCGGCGATGTCGCCCGACGAGCTCGCCGCGCTCGACGGTGACGCAGCCATGGTCGCGCACAGCTATTTCAACCCGCCCGGTTACGCGTCGATCGGCGTCGTGAACACGGCGAGATGGCGGGCCTCGCAGATCGGCTCGACGAGCGGCCACGGATCGGCCCATGGCATCGCGAAGATCTACGCGGCGCTCTGTGAACCGGACCGACTCCTTTCCGACGACCTCCTCGCCGAGGCGACCAAGCCCGCGTCGACGGGACCATGCCCGGTGCTCGGTGAGACCGTCACCTTCGGCCTCGGGTTCACGCCCACCACCGATCGCCGGCCCCTCGGACCGAACCCGGGATCGTTCGGCCACTTCGGCACGGGTGGGTCACTCGGGTTCTGCGACCGGGTCGGCGGCATCGCGTTCGGTTATGTGATGAACCGGGTGATCCCACGATGGCAGTCGAGTTGCAACCGTGCCCTCATCGACGCGGTCTACGAGTCCGCAGCATTGCGCTGACCCCGCCGATCCGGCCCAACTTCGGGAGGAAACCGGGGATATACCCCGGTAACCTCCCGAAGTTCGTGTGGTTTTGGTGGGGCCGGGGGTCAGGACTCTTTGGGCGTCGGGCGCCGGAAGAACACGGCGAGTTGCGCGGCGGCACCGCCGATCCCGATGACCAACGCGATCGCGAGACCGATCGGACCGTTCCAACGGAACGCGAGCCCGAGCACCTGATCCACCGAGAAACGACCAGCGCCGACCGTCGCGATCGCCACACCGCTCAGGCCCAACACGAAGTTCAACTCGTAGCCGTCCTTCGCGCTGAAGAAACCGTTCGGCAGGTGCACGGTCCACGCAGCCACGAACATCACGGCGACCATCCCCGCCGCAGCGAACGGGGTGAGCAGTCCGAGTGCGATGAGCACACCCGAACCGAGTTCGGTCGATGCGGCCATCACCGCACAGATCTTGCCCGTGCCCGGCCGCATACCGATCGACTCGAACCAACGCGCCGTACCGGGAATCCGTCCCCCACCGAAGAACTTGTTCCATCCGTGCGACGCGAGACCGATCCCTGCACCGACACGCAAGATGAGGATCCCGAGGCTCGCCGCCATCGCGTCGGCACCGGAGAAGTACGAGGGAACGGCATCGGCGACCAGCACGATCCTCAACCGTAGTGATCCTGACGACCCGTCAGCAATAGGATCGATCGGTGATGACCGACACGAGACCTTCCGCAGACGCGCCCATCGAAGACCAGGTTCGTTGGGAGGTCCACGACAACGGGGTCGCGTGGCTCACCCTGGATCGACCGGATGTCGCGAACGCCATTTCTCCCGACCAACGCGACCGGGTCATCGAGTTGCTCGACGAGGCCGCCCGGCTCTTGGCGATCCGTTGCGTGGTGATCACCGCCACCGGCAAGGCATTCTGCACGGGCGCCGATCTTCGGGCCAGGCGCGACGCCGACCCCCGGCCCGAAGGCGCCCCCGACCAGCCGGTCGGCTTCGTCTCACGCATGATCACCACCGGCGCGCAGGCCCTGATCGCGTCGATCCTGGACTGTCCGAAGCCGGTTGTCGCCGCCGTGAACGGCACCGCCGCCGGGATCGGCGCACACATCGCGCTGGCGTGCGATCTGGTTGTCGCCGCCGAAGATGCCCGCTTCATCGAGGTGTTCGTCCGCCGGGCGCTCGTCCCCGACGGCGGCGGCGCCTACCTGCTCCCCCGCCTCATCGGCCTTCAGCGTGCCAAGGAACTGCTGTTCCTGGGAGACGACGTCTCGGCAACCGACGCGAAGGCGCTCGGTCTGGTCAACCGTGTCGTGCCGGCCGACCAGGTCGCCACCGAGGCCGGCGCGCTGGCCGACCGATTGGCCGACGGGCCGACCCGGGCGCTGTCGCTCACCAAGATGCTGTGCAACCGTTCACTCGACTCGGACCGTGCCACCGCGTTCCACGAGGAAGCCTGGGCGCAAGAGGCCAACATGGGCACCCACGACGCACAGGAAGGCGTGCGGTCGCTCGTGGAACGACGCAAGCCGGATTACCTCGGCTGGTGAGACCGCACT
>JAFDWI010000295.1 GCA_018268545.1 Actinomycetota bacterium | reverse complement strand
GTGTTCTTCAGCGGTCGGGCGCGGGCAGCCGTGCGTGACGGCGGCGAGATCCTGCTCAACCCGACCAACGGCTCGACGTACACCGGGACGCTGGTGCAGACCCAGCAGGTCGCGGCCAGTCGGTTGCGCGCGCTGGAAACCGGACGGTGGACCGTCCAGGTCGCGCCCACCGGGTTCTCGGCGATCATCTCGCCGAACGGAACCCTTGAGCAACGATCGAGCATCTCCAAGCGAGACGTGCTCTACGCCGACGTGCCCCGACGCTCCGGCTTCACGCTGTACACGCGCATGGGCTCGGTACCGCCCTTCGTGCTCGCGGTGATCCTCATCGGCGCAGGGTGGGTCATCGAGCGTCGCTCCCGAAGTGAGGGGCTTCCGCCGAAGGCTTGACAAATAAAGAACATCCGTTATTATCTACCCGGGGGACGACACACCTCAGGGGGTTGTGATGAACCATCGGATGTCCACAAAGGCCGTTGCGGTCGTGGCAACAATCGCCATGTCGCTGACGGCATGGTTCGGGTTGCCGGCCGGGGCCGGTGCAGCGACCGGACCGTCGTCGGATCCCTACTCCGACCCTGGCTCCTGGATCTGTCGGCCCGACCTGCCCGCTGCGCAGAACCCGTGTGAGGGCGACATCTCGACCACCAGGGTCGACGGTGTGTGGCCGTTTCTCACGCGGACGAACATCACGCCCCCACGCCCGGCCATCTCCCAGCGCCCGGTGGACTGCTTCTACATCTACCCGACCGTCGCATCCCACGACACGATCGCCCAGGAGGTCGCCGACCAGTCCATCCGCGACACGGTGAAATGGCAGGTCGAGCAGTACTCGTCGCTGTGCCGGGTGTTCGCTCCCGGTTACCGCCAGAGCCCGGTCGGTGCGAACGCCGCGCAGGTCGCGAACGCCTACAGCGACGTGCTCGCCGCCTGGAACCACTACCTGACCTACGACAACCAGGGCCGCGGCGTGATCCTGATCGGACACTCACAAGGCTCGCTGATGCTGCGTGAACTCATCCACAACCAGATCGACCCGAACTCGGCGGTTCGCAGCCGCCTCGTCGGGGCGTTCCTGTTCGGCGGGAACGTCATGGTCGCCCCCGGCCGAACCACGGGCGGGGACTTCACGAACATTCCGGTGTGCACGGCGAAAGGCCAGTACGGGTGTGTCGTCGCGTACTCGACGTACGACACCGATCCCGGCTTCGAGCTGTTCGGCAACGCCATGACCGACGGCCTGAACGGCGACCCGATCTTCCAGACGAAGTTCTTCGACGACCTGCCCAAGGGCGCCGGCTACCAGGTCGCCTGCACCGACCCGGGCGTCCTCAGCGGGATGACCGGAAGCTTCGGGATCCGTACGCCCTACGCGGACGGGTCCGTCCAGTGGACCGGGTTCACGTTGCTCGAGGGGATCAATCCCCCCTCGGTGTCGACGGCCTGGGTCGACGCATTCGACTACACCGGTTCCTGTCGCACGATCAACGGTGCGAACGTGTTCCGCTACCAGCCCGCGACCTGGTGGTCACCGACGCCCACGGCACTGCCCATGATGGGAACCCACGAGATCGACGCGAACCTCGGTGTCGGGCGACTGCTGCAGATCGCAGGCCTTCAGATCCAGGGCTGGACGGCCGCGCAGCACTGACCGGGTCGACGCACCGGTTGCGTCGACCCGTCACGAGTGGCCCATGATGGGATCCGAATGAGTCGCCGAGCCGGAATGAGCGCCGCCGAAACCCGACGGCGGCTGATGGAGGCCACCGTCGCGCTGCTCGTCGAACAGGGCGTCCGGGGCGTCCGGGTCTCGGAGATCGCAGCGCGGGCCGACGTGTCGACGGGCGCGATCTACAGCCAATTCTCGTCGAAGTCCGACCTGCTGATCACCGCGGTACGTGAGCACGCCCCGATGGTCATTGCCGAACATCTTGCCTCGGGCGAGCACAGCTCGATCCTCGAGCTGTTCGCCGAGGTCGGCCGGTCGCTCCCCGAACGGGCGGCCGAGCTCGGGCCGTTGCTGCTCGAGATCATCGTCGCCGCAACCCACGACGAGGAGATCGCCGCACTCGTCGGCGCCCAGTTCGCGGAGAACGAGACGAACTCGACCGTGGCGATCCGCCTGGCCCAGAACGCCGGTGAGATCGACGGGTCGATCGATGCGGCGGCGCTCGGGCGCTTTCTGTCGATGGTGTCGCTCGGGTCGCTGGTGACCGCGGCACTCAGCCTCCCCGACGTCGACACCGAAGCCTGGGGCACGCTCATCGGGCGACTGCTCGACTCGGCGCGTCCCGACGACGCAACGTGACCGGGGTGCCACGGCCGGCTCCGCCCTGTCCGCCCGGTCGCGAAGTCGGTGCCCGGGTGGTTTTCCACTTGACCGCAGGGTCAGTGATTGGCGAGGCTGGTGACCCCATGACTGCGCGCGCCACTTCTCGCTGTGACCGGACGACCCTCGCGTGAGCACGTTCGAAGATCGCCCGCTGCGGATCGCGCTGTTGGCCTACCGGGGAAAACCGCACGTCGGCGGCCAGGGAATCTACGTCCGTCACCTCTCCAAGGCGCTCGTCGACGCCGGACATCACGTCGAGGTGCTGGGCGGGCCGCCGTACCCGGTGCTCGACCCACGCGTGCGACTGGTCGAGTTGCCCAGCCTCGAGATCTACAACGACCACTTCCCGATGCGCATGCCGGGGCTGTGGGAACTCAAGACGTGGCCCGACTGGGTCGAGATCATGAGCTTCTCGAACGGGACGTTCCCCGAACCGCTCGCTTTCTCGCTGCGAGCCTGGGAGCACCTGCGTCATCGGGTCGGTGAGTTCGATCTCGTCCACGACAACCAGACGCTCGGTTACGGCCTGCTCGCGATCCAACGGCTGTTCCCGGTGCTCGCGACGATCCACCATCCGATCACGGTCGACCGGCGTCTCGAGATCGACCAGGCCGACGGATGGTACCAGCGTCTCTCGATCAGACGCTGGTACGCCTTCACCCGGATGCAGACCCAGGTGGCGTCGCGCATGAAGCGGGTCGTGACCGTGTCGGAGAATTCGTTCACCGACATCGCGCACGATCATCACGTCGACCCGTCACGCATGCATGTCGTGCCGGTCGGGGTCGACCCGGAGCTGTTCCGGCCGATGCCCGAGGTGACCCGCCGCACCGGGCATCTGATCACGACGGCTTCGGCGGACTCGGCGATGAAGGGCCTGACGTACCTGCTCGACGCCGTGGCCAAGTTGCGCACCGAGCGTGACGACATCCACCTCACCGTGATCGGCCGCAAGAAGGAAGGCGGGCCGACCGCACACAAGATCGACGAGCTCGGCCTGGACCCGCACATCTCGTGGGTGTCGGGTGTGCCCGACGAACGCATCGTCGAGCTGTACTCCGAGGCCGAG
>JAFDWI010000294.1 GCA_018268545.1 Actinomycetota bacterium | reverse complement strand
TCCTGTGCACCAAAGCCGCGCTGCCCCACATGCGCACCGCCGGCCACGGGGTGATCGTCAACACCGCGTCGGTCGCGGCGTCGGTCGGACTCCCGAACCGGGCCGCCTACTGCGCCTCGAAGGGAGCGGTCGTCGCGTTTACGAAGCAGGTCGCCGTGCAGTACGCATCTCAGGGGGTCCGCTGCAACAGCGTGTCGCCGGGCACCGTCGACTCGCCCTGGGTGGGTCGCCTCCTGCACCAGGCCGACGACCCGGCCGCCTTGCGCACCGCGCTCGTCGCCCGCCAACCGTTGGGGCGTCTCGGTACCCCCGACGAGGTCGCGGAGTTGGTCGCCTACCTCGCCAGTGACGCCGCGTCGTTCGTGACCGGCGCCGACTGGTTGATCGACGGTGGCATCTCGGCAGGATGATGATCGACCGCAGCCCGTATCCGACTCCGCCGAAGGAGACCCCGTGAAGATCGCCCGCATCGCGTGGGAGGAAACCGACACGCTCGCCATGATCGACGACGACCACGCCACCCCGATGGCCGTCGACGCCTCCTCGCCGTATGCGGTGCTGCTCGCCGACGCGGCCCGCACCCCACGCTCGGCAGGCGACCCGATCGCGCTCGCCGACGTGCAACTGCTCGCCCCGATCGACCGTCCCGGGTCGGTGATCGCGGTCGGTCTGAACTACGCGGATCACGCCGCCGAGTCGGGTATGGACGCGCCGAGCGCGCCGGTCACGTTCCCCAAGCTCCCCCAGTCGATCATCGGCCCCGGTGACCCGATCAGGTGGCGCGCGACCGAATCGACCGAGGTCGACTACGAGGCCGAGCTGGCGTGCATCATCGCCGACGACATCCGGGACGTGTCGGCGGCGGACGCGCTTGGTCACGTGCTCGGCTACACGTGCTGCAACGACGTCTCCGCCCGGGACGCGCAGTTCTCCGACGGCCAGTGGCTGCGGTCGAAGTCCTTCGACACGTTCTGCCCGCTGGGGCCGTGGCTGGTCACCCCCGACGAGGTCGGCGACCCCCAGGATCTCGTGATCCGGTGCACCCTGAACGGCCAACGGCTCCAGGACTCGACCACCGCGAAGATGATCTTCGGGGTCGCCGAGATCATCGCGTACCTGTCCCGCTCGTTCACGCTGCGACGCGGTGACGTGATCACCACCGGCACACCCGCCGGGGTCGGGTTCAGCCGCAAACCCCCGATCTACCTGGCCGACGGCGACACGGTCGAGGTCGAGATCGAACGGATCGGGACGCTGTCGAACCCGTGTGTACAGCCGATCAGCCACGCCGCGACGTGAGCACCGCCAAGTTGCGGGTCGCGCTCATCGGCGGCCCAATGTACGACGCGCTCTACGAGCCGTTCACCGACGATGTCGAGATCGTCGTGCACGCCGACCATCTGACGCTCAACGCTCGGGTCGCGGAGCTCCTCGACGCGGGTGAGCGCATCGACGTGCTGTCGACCCACGGCAAGTATGCGCCCAGCCAACGCCGGTGGTTGCACCCCCTCGACGATCTGGTCGACCCCGCGACGGTCGCGACGATGGAACCCGGGGCGGTCGCGTTGTGCCGTGACGACGGCGACCTGTTGTGCATCCCACGCAACGTGGACGTCCGCGTCACCTGGTGGCGCACCGACCGCATGGACACACCACCCGACACGTTCGCCGATCTCGTCGCGGGCGACCGCGTGTTCGGGTTCACCGGACGCGGCTCGGGCCTGTTCGGGTTGTTCTACGAACTCGTCGTCGGCGCAGGCGGCGCGCTGTTCGGATCCGGCGGTGAACCGGCGCTCGAGGCGCCCTCGGCCGAGGCCGCGCTGGTGACGATCGCCACGCTGGGGGCAAGGTGCCCGACAGGGCCCGACGGTCTGGTGTCGTGGCACTACGACGAGGTGGACGATGCGCTCGTGCACGGCGTCGTGGACGCCGCGGCCGCCTGGCCGGGTGCGACGACGCTGCTGCGCGGTTCCGCGGTCGGACCGTACCTGCGACCGGCACCGTATCCGTCCGGACCGCAGCGACGCGTGTCGTACTCGGGGTGTCACGGCTGGGCGATCCCGACCACGTGCGGCGACCTGCCCGGCGCGATCGAACTGGTCGAACGGCTCTGTTCGGCCGATACGCACCGACGGGAGGCGTCGCTAGGCGGAATCCCGGCCAGACGTGACGTGCTCGCCGGGGTCGAACCGGTCGACGCCGTCGACGCGGAACGTCTCGCCGTGACCCGGGCGACGATCGCGGAGTCGATGATCACCTACCCGGCACTGGAACGTTTCCCGACGCTGGAGGACACCGGTGCCACCGCGATCACCGCGATCCTCACCGGTGAATCCACGATCCCGGATGCGGTCGACGTGATCGGACATGCACTGGCCGAGGTGGCCGAACCGATCTGAACCGGCGAGCACCTCAGCGTGCACCCGTCGATCCGGGTTGCCCCGGTTGCACGAGCGGTGACGGCCCGGCACGCGTTCGCCGGCTGAACCGGGCGCGGCGTCTCAGCCGAGTGCGGCCGCCACGAACGTGGCGAAGCGTTCACGGTCCGGGGTGACGTGGAATCCGGAGCCGTCCCGTGACACGTTGAACGTCGGGCAGAAGAACCCTTCGCCGTTCGCGAAGAAATACGGTGAGCCGATCACGCCACGCGCCTCGCCCTCGGCGTGATCGGCGGCGACCGTGGCACGATCGGCGTCGGTCACCTCGATGCCGTGGACGTCGGCGACCTCGGCGAGCACGCCCGGATCGGCGATGTCCTCGCCGTGTTCCCACAGACGGTTCCGAAGCTCGATGCTCACCGCCTCACCCACCGCAGGCCCGACCCGGTGACCGGCGGCCGCCAGAGCGAAGGCCGGCATCGCCGTGGAGGGGAACGTCTTCGGGTCGAACCCGGCGAACAGCTCGGGCGCGACGCCGCCTCGTAGCGCGGCGATCTCATCCGCGAGCAGGTCCCCGTCGAACGGGCCGTCGTTGATCGTCTCGAGCGGCCAGGCACGGATCCACAGCTTCGGGCTCGAACCGCCCCGGTCCAGGCGTGCCTCCAGCACCCGGTGGATGCCGACGTGCGCGAACGGGCAGAGCATGTCGGCGAAGATCTCGACCGGGTCGGGCGTCGTTGTCATGTGCTGCAAGCTACCCGGCATCGACCCGACCGCGGCCGGGTCTTTCGCCCCGGTCGGATCCCGGCACGACCGGTACGGTCCGATCCGAACGATCCGGCACGACGGGGCGACCCCGGCCCTCTGGCCAGGTACTCGAGCAGCCCGTCGGTGAGCGGAAGCGTGGCCGGCTCGAGCCGGTCCACCCGGCGCACGGCGACCGCATCGTCGCCGGGTTCGAGCCTCCGCCAGGATCAGGACGCGTTCACCGTCAAGGCCACGGCGTCGATGACCGAGGACCGGATCACCGAGGCGTCGATCAACCGTCGCGGTCGGTGGCGACGGTGGTGCCCGCCTCGTCGTACGCGGTGACGTCGACGCCGTGCTGCAGTGGGCTTTCCGACACGAAGGCGGCAGCGAACCAGCGGCGACCGGCCTGGGGGCCGACCGGGGCGATTTGTGCGTCGGTCGACTCGCTCCCGGCCGTGACGACAACCCGCACCGCTGACTCCGGTGCGTCACCGGCCACCAGGAGCACCCCGGGCCCATTGCCACCGCCGGTCCCGTCGTTGACCGCGATCCGGATGCCGCCCGGCGGGACCGGTGTCCAGGGCCGACCGCCCCCGCCGCCGAGCATGTGGCCTGCCGTGACCGAGAAGAAGTCCTTGCAGTAGTTCACTCCGGTGTCATCCGCCTGGAAGGTCAGGCCCCACCGGAGTCCGTCGACCACCGAGGACAGGGTCGCCTGAGCGGTCGGTTCCCCCCACGAACCTTCACACAGGTTCCGGTCGTGGGGCAGCGGTTCGAGGTTCTTCGCGGCGTCGGCCAATGCGGCCTTCACCACTGCCGCGTCGCCGGGTACGAGTGCC
>JAFDWI010000293.1 GCA_018268545.1 Actinomycetota bacterium | reverse complement strand
TGGTGCCGTCGTTCACGACGCCGGTGACCACGTCGATCCTTCCCGATCCTGTGCCGATCACCTTCACGATGACCCAGATCGGAACGGGAATCGGATCACTCGACCCGACGACGGGCGTGTTCCGACTCGACATCACGATCAACACCCGTCTGGGGAGTCCGGACGCGCTGTTCGCCGGGTTCCTGGGCACGAACTGCGAGATGGGGCCGGCGTCGTTGACACTCCGCAGCGTCGCACCGTTCGATCTGTCGCATCCCGACCCCGAGGCGACGATCACCGACTCGGGGTTCGCGTTCCCCGCGGCACACGGCTGTGGCAGCAACGGCGGCCTCGACCAGGTGCTGAACCCGGCTCTCGAGCTTCCCACGACCGCTACCGACGCGACGTTGCGGGTGGTGTTCTCCAAGGGCGCCCCGGTCGAGCCGGCCACGACGACGACCACGGTCGTGCCGACGACGACGACCGCCGCAGCGACCTCGCTGCCTGCACCGTCGGCGTCGACATCCACATCGGCGCCGCCGATGCCGGGCCCACCGCCCACCGGACCTGCCGATCCGATCGCCGGACCCGAGGGACCATTGGTCGCCGCCGCGCCACGACCGGTGACGCGGGTTCCCGACTACGTCGGCTGATCCGCGGCCCGTGTCGAGCGCGGTGCGAGGGGTTCGGGCCGATCCGCAGACGCCTCCTACGATGGCAGGCGTGGCCGCACCCCGCACCGACGCCCAGCCCGAACCCGCGAGGACCCCGATGGACCCCGAGGTGCACCGGGCGCTCGGGCTGACCGACGACGAAGCCGCAAAGATCGAAGCGATCCTCGGTCGGTCGCCGAGCGATCTGGAACTCGCCATGTACTCGGTGATGTGGTCCGAGCACTGTTCGTACAAGTCGTCGCGCCTGCACCTGCGCCGACTTCCCACCGAAGCGCCCCACGTGCTCGTCGGACCGGGTGAGGGTGCCGGGGTGGTCGATGTGGGCGACGGTCTCGCGCTGGCTCTGAGGATCGAATCGCACAACCACCCGTCGTTCATCGAGCCCTACCAAGGCGCCGCGACCGGCGCGGGCGGGATCCTGCGTGACATCTTTTCGATGGGCGCCCGGCCGATCGCGTTGATGGACCCGCTGCGTTTCGGTCCGCTCGACGACGCACGGAGTCGTTGGGTCGCCGAAGGGGTCGTGTCGGGGATCTCGGGTTACGGCAACTCGGTCGGCGTTCCCACCATCGGGGGCGAAGCCGTGTTCGACGCCACCTACGTGGGGAACCCGCTCGTCAACGTGCTCGCGCTCGGGTTGTTGAAGGCCGAGAACCTCGTGTTGGGCCGTGCCACGGGTGTGGGGAATCTCGCGGTGCTGCTGGGGTCGACCACGGGGCGTGACGGGATCGGTGGTGTGTCGGTGCTCGCATCGTCGAGTTTCGACACCGACGGCGCGGACGACACCAAGCGGCCGAGCGTGCAGGTCGGTGACCCGTTCGAGGAGAAGCGCCTGATCGAAGCATGCCTCGAGCTCTACGAGCGTGACCTGGTCGTGGGGGTGCAGGACCTCGGCGGCGCCGGGATCACGTGTGCGACCTCGGAGACCGCCGCCAAGGGCAACTCGGGCATGGACGTGTACGTGTCGGAGATCCCGTTGCGCGAATCGGGCATGAGCGCGGTCGAGGTCATGACGAGCGAATCCCAGGAACGGATGCTCGCCATCGTCGCCCCCGAATCCCTCGACGATGTGCTCGAGGTCGCGCAGCGGTGGGAGATCCGGGCGTCGGTGATCGGCACGGTCACGGGTTCCGGGCGGCTGCGGGTGCTCGAATCGCCTGCTGTCGGGGCCGCCGTGCTCGGCGACATGCCGGCGAAGTCGCTCGAGGAGGACGCGCCCCTCTATGACCGGCCCCGCCGGGAACCCGGTGACCTCGCGACTCGGCGGGCGGATGACCCGGTGGCCCACCTCGACGGGCTCGACACCCCCGATCGACTCGCCGCAGACCTGCTCGGCATGCTGTGCGACACACGCTGGATCTCGTCCCAATACGATCACCAGCTGTTCCTCAACACCGTCACCGGCCCTGGTTCGGATGCGGCGGTGCTGCGCCTGCGCCACCCCGACACCGGTGCCGAGACCGGGCGGGGCGTTGCGCTCACCACCGACGGCAACCATCGTTGGTGCGCGGTCGACCCGCGCTCGGGCACCGCTGCGGTGGTGGCCGAGTCGCTCGCGAACCTCGCGTGTGTGGGCGCACGGCCGTTGGCATTGGTGAACTGTCTGAACTTCGGCAACCCGGAAAATCCGGAGGTGATGTGGCAGTTCTCCGAATCGGTGGACGGCATGGGCGATGCGTGCCGTGCGTTCGGTGTGCCGGTCATCGGCGGCAACGTCAGCTTCTACAACGCCTCGGGTGACGCCGACATCGACCCGTCGCCGGTCGTTGGCACGCTCGGCATGATCGACACGCTGGTGCGCCGCCCACCCGGTCTGACCCTGGCCGACGATGCGCGGCTGGTGCTGCTCGGCCCGGACCCAGCCGGTGACGGGCTCACGCCCGGCATCCCGAGTGGACTGGCGGGGTCGCGCTGGGCGTTCGACCACGGTTTGCGCGGCGGGTCGCTCGCTCCACTCGACGCCGAGGCACACGCCGCAGTGTGTGACCTGGTGCGTGGGATCGCAGACGACGGGCTTGCCATCGGTGTCGCGGACGTTTCCGAGGGTGGCCTCGCGGGGCTGCTCGGCGAGGCGGTCGCCCGCTCGGGATCGGGGATCGAGGTCGCCGTGCCGGCCGGTGCCGATGTCGTGCCGTGGCTGTTCGGCGAAAGTCCGTCGCGATTCGTGCTGTGCGTGAGCGCCGAGCAACTCAAGGTCGTGCACCGGCGTCACCTCGACGCCGGGGTGCCGGCGCGGTTCCTCGGGAGTGTCACCGGGGAGCGGCTGGCCGTGACGGCCGTCGACGGCGGATGCGTGATCGACCTGGGTGTCGACGAGGTCCGATCGAGATGGCGTGATCGTCTGGCCGACGCGTTCGCGAACGGCACCGCCCAGAGCTGAGCCACCGCGACGACCGCACGCTCGTGACGCGCCGACCGGTCAGCGCGGTCCGCACGGCGACATCGTGGTCGATGCTCATCGGGGCGGTTGGCCATACTTGGATGTCGAGTGGCCGACCACACCGATGACGAGGATGCAGCGGCGACGCGTGACGGGGACCAACACGGGACCGAGATACCCGGATCGCGTTTCATGGTGCCGGCAACCGTGTTCGTCGTCGCGGTCGTGCCGATCATCGCCGCGATCGTCGCGTGGTCCCAGGGTTGGGTCCCTTACGGCGACGAGGCCGGGGTCGTCGCGCAGTCATGGGGTTCGCTGACCTCGAGTCCGCCGCTCCACGGTGTGTTCGCATCGGTTCGTCCCCTCGGGAGCAGCGGCCCCGCCGTGTACCACCCGGGCCCGGTTCAACTGTGGTTCCTCGGTGTTCCGACCCGACTGTTCGCGCCATCGGTGTTCGGAGCGTTGGTCGGCGCGGCGATGATCGCCTCGGCGGGAATCGTGTTGCTCCTGGTGGTGGCGTATCGGCGCGGTGGACGGTGGTGGTTCGCCTCGACCGTGGTGGTGACGGCCTGGTTCATGCACGGCATGGGAGCGCACTCGCTCCGGATGGTGTACAACGCTTCGGCCTCGATGTACATGGCGGTCGGGTTCGTCGCGGCGGTCTGGGCGGTGCTCGACCGTGACGAATGGTTCTGGCCGGTCGCCGTGGGGTGCGGGAGTGTCGCGGCCCAGTCCGAGGTGACCTGGGCCGTTCCCGTCGCTGCCGTCATCGTCGTGGTGGTGGCCGTGCGGGGGGTGTCGTTCGTGAGCGAGCGCGGCGACCGGGATCCCGACCCGATCCGTGCCCGCCGTGGCCGTCGGATCGGCCTGGTGTCCATCGTGGTCGGCCTGTCGTGCTGGTCGGGTCCGCTCATCGACCAGTTCGCCGGGAGCGGCAACCTCGCACGACTGCTGTCGTCGGGCACCTCCGGTCGCGCGGTCGGGGTGGGGTACGGTCTGAACCGCCTCGTCGACGCCGCGACGTTCCCGGCACCGTGGATGACCGGTGGGTTACGGGGCCACGGGTCGATCCTCGCGAACGGGGTCGTCACGTATTCCAACACGCCCTCGGAGTACGTGCGGGCAGTGGTGTTCGGTTCGGTGTTCGTCTGGGCGATGCTGCGCAGCGTTCGGTGGCGCAACCGGGGTCTCGTCGCCCTCGGCTCGGTGGCCGTCGCCTTCGTGGCGGGCTGCGTCATCGCCTCGGGCCTGCTGCCCGACAACGTGGCGAGCCTCCTGGGTCACACCGACATCTGGTGGGTCGCGAGCTTCGTCGCCTGGCTGTTCCCTGTGATCGTGGTGGTGGAGGCGATCCGCGGATGGCTCGGGGAGCGCGCGTGGCGAGGTGGGCGCATTCCGACGGTGACGGTGTCCGTTGCCGTCGTGCTCGGCGTGTTGGTTCCTCTCGGTCTCGTGTTGGCCGGCGCGTCGCCGTCGACGGACACGAGCTCGATCGCATTCGGGGCCGTCGATCGCTTTGCGCGGGTTGCCGCACCGACGTGTCGGAGGTCGGGTCGTCCGGTCCTGGTCGATCAGAACGGGCTGGGCACCGTGCTCACCGCTCTCGGGCTGGTCGCCGAACTGCAACTCCGTGGTTGCACGGTGCATGTCCGAGGTGACCTCGCGGTCGTGCTCCCGGGTGCGTGGCTCCGCCCGGACGGGCACGAATCGACCACGTTCCTGGTGAGCGACGTTCCCCGGACCGGCCCGGCGACGCGCCTGCTCGCCGTGTACGACACCGGGCATCCATCGACCGGGTACCGGGATTTCGTCCAGAACTACGAGTTCATGCCGACGCCGCAGCTTCTCTACCTCTATGAGGTCCGAAGGTGAGTCCGCGCCGGTCCCGGTGGCGTCCGGTGGTGGTGGAAGCGGGTGGTCCGCGTGCGATGATGGAGCCGTGACTGCGGCTTCGCCAGCGGATCCCGACCATCCGGCGGTGCACGACGAGTTCGTCGAAGACGATGTCTTCGACGACGACTCACCCAAGGAGGCGTGCGGTGTCTTCGCGATCCGTGCGCCCGGCCAGCCGGTCGCACAACTCACGTATCTGGGGCTGTACGCGCTGCAACATCGCGGTCAGGAATCGGCCGGCATGGCCGTGTCCGACCGCGAGGAGATCACCGTGGTCAAGGACATGGGCCTGGTCGCGACCGTGTTCGACGAACGGACGATCGCGCCGCTCACCGGCGACGTCGCGATCGGCCACACGCGGTATTCGACGACCGGGAACTCCACGTGGCGGAACGCCCAGCCGGTGTACCGCGACCTGGGTGACATGGGGTTCGCGCTCGGCCACAACGGCAACTTGACGAACACCCGTGAGCTGGCCGACGAGATCGGCATGCTGCCGGGCACGGTCGCCTCGGACACCGATCTGGTCGCCGAACTGTTGTCGCGTGACATCGGGATGGCCCGACGTGAACCGGGCGACGCGTCGTCGGAGGTGCCCGCGCCGGACCTGCTCGCCAGTGCGCTGCTACGGATCCTTCCCCGCCTCGAAGGTGCCTTCAGCTTCGTGCTGATGGACGAAGAACGTGTCTACGGGGTCCGTGACCCCAACGGATTCCGACCGCTGTGTCTGGGGAGGCTCGACAGCGGCGGTTGGGCGCTCGCCTCGGAAACCCCGGCGCTCGACGTGATCGGCGCCCATTTCGTTCGCGAGATCGACCCGGGAGAGTTGGTCGTCATCGACGAGAACGGGGTCACCTCGGTTCCGGCGTTCCCGGCGGAACGACTCGACCCGAACCTGTGTGTCTTCGAGTTCGTGTACTTCGCCCGACCCGATTCGCAGCTGTACGGCCAGAGCGTGCACCACGCCCGCGTGCGCATGGGCGAGCTGCTCGCCGAACAGGCACCGGTGGAGGCCGACATGGTCATGGGCGTCCCCGACTCGGGCATGCCCGCCGCCGAGGGCTACGCCCGGGCCAGTGGCATCCCCTTCGGCCAGGGGCTGGTGAAGAACCGTTACATCGGACGGACCTTCATCGCCCCGTCCCAGGCGATGCGTGCCCTGGGGGTGCGCATGAAGCTGAACCCACTGCGAGACAACATCGCCGGCAAGCGGCTCGTCGTCGTGGACGATTCGATCGTTCGAGGCACGACCCAGCGCCCGTTGGTCACGATGCTCCGTGAGGCGGGCGCGACCGAGGTGCACCTGCGGATCTCGTCGCCGCCGGTGAAGCACTCCTGCTACTACGGCATGGATTTCGGCAACCGGTCACAGCTGTTGGCCGCGAACCTTTCCGTCGAGGAGATCCGCGCTTATCTGGGTGTCGATTCGCTCGCGTTCATCTCCCTCGATCGGCTCACCGAAGCGACCGGTGCCGCCGGCGCCGGGTTCTGCACGGCGTGTTTCAGCGGCGAGTACCCGACCGCGGTGCCCGACGGGGACACCAAGGCCGTACTCGAGATCGATTCCGGCGAGCAGGTTCCGAATCTGCTGGAAGGACTGTCGGGGTTGATCGACGGCGACCTTCCCACGGCGCACGCGCTCCGTTCCGCGGGCCGACCGACTTGACCGACCGACACCCGAGCACCGAAGGGCACGCCGACATGGCCGAGACGTACGCATCCGCCGGGGTCGACATCGCCGCGGGCGAAGAGGCGGTCCGACGCATCACCGAAAAGGTCCGTTCCACGTTGCGTCCCGAGGTGATCGGCGACATCGGCGGGTTCGGCGGACTGTTCTCGTTCGCGCAGCACCGCTACCGTCGCCCGGTCCTCGTGTCGTCCACCGATGGGGTCGGCACCAAGGCGCTCGTCGCCAAGGCGGTCGGCCGGTTCGACACGATCGGCGTCGACCTGGTCGCGATGTGCGTCGACGACCTGGTCTGTCAGGGTGCCGAGCCGCTGTTCTTCCTCGACTACATCGCGGTCGGCCACCTGGACCCGGATCACATCGCGGATCTGGTCGAGGGTGTCGCCGAAGGTTGCCGCCAGGCGGGGTGTGCGTTGGTCGGCGGTGAGATGGCCGAACACCCCGGAGCGATGGAGCCCGGTGATTTCGACCTGGTCGGGTTCGCCGTCGGTGTGGTCGAACGGGACCGGATCATCGGCGCCGAGCGGGTGAGTCGTGGCGACGTGCTCATCGGTCTGGAGTCGCCCGGGTTGCGGTCGAACGGGTACTCGTTGGCCCGTCGGGTGCTGCTCGACAACGCAGGTCGGTCGCTGGACGGCCCGGCGTTCGACGGCGCGCACCACAGCCTCGGTGACGAACTGCTCACCCCGTCGGTGATCTACGCCCCGGCGATCATGGAGTTGTTGCACAACGTCGAGGTCTCGGCGGTCGCGCACATCACCGGCGGCGGGTTGCCCGGCAACCTGAACCGGGTGCTTCCCGACGACCTGGACGCCGTCGTCGACACGACCACCTGGGAAACGCCGCGCATCTTCGGCGAGATCCAGCGCGTCGGTGGCATCGAGGCCGCCGAGATGGCCAAGGTGTTCAACCTCGGTGTCGGGATGGTCGCGGTCGTGCCCTCGGACGAGGCCTACCGGGCCCTCGATGTGCTGCGGGCCCGGGGCGTGCGCGCGAACCGGATCGGTGTGGTCGACAAGGGCGACGGCCGGGTGCGCCTCACGGGTGGCGAATTCGACGCCTGAGCCACGCGGCGTTCCGGGCCGTCCGGCTCAACCCGGTGGGCGGGCCGGAGCGTCGCCCGTCGGGGGCGACCACCACGGGTAGTCGATCCCGGCGAGCCGGTTGATGACGAGGCCTTGACCGACCAGCAGCACCACCGCCAGCATCAGCACACCGAGTTGCCACGGTTGGTGCAGGATCCCCAGCGAGACGATCAGCGTCGTCGCACCGGCGGGTGGGTGGGGGACCTTGCACCACACCATCAGGCCGCTGGTGAGACCCAGTGACAGCGCCGTCGCACCGATCCGGGCGAGCGTCACATGCGTCGCGAGTGCGGGGGCTGCGCCCAGCAGCCCGAAGATCGCGAGCGACAGCCACCCAGAGGCCGCACCGATCGCGTGGCCACAGATCGTGTTGCGGGGGCTCGCGGCAGGAGCGGTCGGTGTGTAGAACAACAGGAACGCGGTCGGTCCCAACGAGGGGAAGATGAACGGCGAGCCCGTGACCAGGGCCGCGGCCGACATCAATGCGATCGAGATGACCCCGTTGACGAACGCGAACGCGCCGAGCACGACGACCGATGAGTGGTTCTCGGTGAGCGACGGGATGCTCGCTCGTCGGGCGAGCCCGGCGACGACGTTGACCATCCCGCCACCGATCGGCCCGATCTCGAATGCTCTGGTCGTGGATCGACGCGATGTCGCCGCAGGGTCGCCCGGGTCTGGGTCGATCGGTGGTTCCTGCACCATGGGCACCTCACCGTGAAGGTCGTCGCTGTGTGCGAGACGGTCGACGGGGGCCCTGCGGCCGCGGAGATTTTACTGGTGCGGGATATTGCGCGAGCGGTCGAGCGAGCCGTCGTGGCAAGCGTCACGCCGACGTCGGACCACCCGATCGGGGGAATCGTTTGCACGGCGCTACGGTGAATGACCGAGCCGCTTGACCCTGCCGTTTCCCCGATGCAGTGAAGCGAGGAGCCATCGATGACCGAGTCCGGTATCGACAACGCGCTGTTCAAGGCGCTGATCGACACTCGCCGCTTTTTCACCCCGGCCGATGCGATCAGCGATGACAAGCGTGAACTCCACAAGCGGGGCGGTCGCGAGTCGGACCGGTTCTACCGGGACCGTTGGAGCCACGACAAGGTCGTGCGTTCGACCCACGGGGTGAACTGCACCGGGTCGTGTTCGTGGAAGGTGTACGTCAAGGAGGGCATCATCACCTGGGAATCCCAGGAGACCGACTACCCCTCGGTGGGCCCGGACCGGCCCGAGTACGAACCGCGCGGGTGTCCGCGGGGCGCGTCGTTCTCGTGGTACACCTACTCGCCGACCCGGGTGCGGTACCCGTACGTGCGTGCCGAGTTGTTGCGGCTGTACCGCGAGGAACGGAACCGCGTCGGTGACCCGGTCGAGGCGTGGGCTGCGGTCGTGTCGGACCCGGACAAGGCGATGCGCTACAAGCGCCTGCGTGGCAAGGGTGGGCTCGTGCGGGTGTCGTGGGACGAGATCGCCGAGTTGGTCGCAGCGGCGTATGTGCACACGATCAAGACGTTCGGGCCGGACCGGGTCGTCGGGTTCTCGCCGATACCGGCGATGAGCCAGGTGTCGTTCTCCTCCGGTGCCCGGTTTCACCAGCTCATCGGTGGACCGATGCTGTCGTTCTACGACTGGTACGCGGACCTGCCGCCCGCGTCACCCCAGGTGTTCGGTGATCAGACCGACGTCCCCGAGTCGGGCGACTGGTGGGATGCAGCGTACCTGATCATGTGGGGCTCGAATGTGCCCTTGACGCGCACGCCCGACGCGCACTGGATGACCGAGGCCCGTTACCGGGGCCAGAAGGTGATCGCGGTG
>JAFDWI010000292.1 GCA_018268545.1 Actinomycetota bacterium | reverse complement strand
GTGGCGAGCCGCGGATTCCGACGCTTTGAGTCCATCGTGGTGTACCACCCAACGCAGGACCGCAGGGTCACCGGTCTGCTCGGCGTGAAGCGGCCGCATCGAGATCGCGTTCATGTGATGGCTCCGACGATCGTGTGAGCGACGAGTGCAGCCCCGTAGGCGAGCGCGAACATCGACCCCATCGCGAGTGCCGGCCATTTCCACGAGTTCGACTCGCGGTGCAACACCGCGACGGTCGACAGGCACTGCAACGCGTACACGAAGAACACGAGCAACGCGGCGACCGTCGGAGCGTCGTACACGGGGCGCCCGTCGGCGTGCCGCAAGGTCTGCAATCGTTCGGGAAGCGCCCGTTCGTCGGAAGCGGTGGTCACCGCGAGGGTGCTGACGAAGACCTCGCGTGCGGCGAGGCTGCCGATGACCGCGACGTTGGTCCGCCAGTCGAAACCGAGTGGCGCGAACACCGGTTCGACGGCCTTGCCGAGGCGTCCGGCCGCGCTCTGCTCGATCTGGTGGGCGGCTCGCTGCTCGGGTGTTGCACCGACGTCGTGCGTGGCGCGGGGGAGTGTGGTCATCGCCCACAGCACGACGGTTGCCGCGAGGATGATCGTCCCGGCCTTGCGTAGGAACGACCACACGCCCTCCCACATGTGCAACGCGACGGCTTTCGCGGTCGGCCACCGATACGGGGGAAGTTCCATGAGGAACGGTGCGGTGGGCCCGGCCAGGGCGAAGCGGCTGACGACCGCCGCGTACGCCAGGCCCGACACGGCGCCGAGCGCATACAGCCCGAACAGCACGAGACCCTGGGTGTGCAAGGGGCCGAGCACGGACCGGTTGGGGACGAACGCTCCGATCAGCAAGGTGAACACCGGCAGCCGTGCCGAACACGTCATCAACGGCGCGGCCATCATCGTCGCGATCCGCTGACGTTCATTCGGGATCCCACGGGTCGACATGATCCCCGGCACCGCACACGCGAACGACGACAGCATCGACACGAAGCTGCGGCCTTCGAGCCCGAAGCGACCCATCAGCCGGTCCGCGAGCAGCGCGGCGCGGGCGAGGTAACCGACACGTTCGAGCAACCCGAGAATGAAGAACAGGATCGCGATCTGAGGGATGAACGCGATCACCGCCCCGACGCCACCGATCACGGCGTCGGCGACGAACCCGCCGAGCAGCCCGGGCAGATGGGAGCGAGCGAATTCCGATGCCGAGGTGACCCAGTTGCCCAGCAGGTCGACGACCGGCGCGGCGAGTGTGAAGATTGCCTGGAAGAACACGAGCATCACGACCACGAACACGACGACACCCCACACCTTGTGCAGGAGCACCGCGTCGACCCGTCGGGTGCGTTCATCGGGCCGGAGGGGACCGGCCGCGCTCCGAGCGACCGAGTCGACCCAGGCGGCACGTGCTTCGGGTTCAGCGGGTGGGCCGATGACGGGAGCGGACCACGCGTCGATGTCGGCGAGGAGGCGGTGCACCTGGTCGAGCCCGATGCCCCGGTGACCGACGATGCCCACGACGGGAATGCCGAGCGCCGCGGCGAGATGATCGGTGTCGACGTGCCCACCCCGGGTGGCGACCTCGTCGATCATGGTGAGCACCAGACAGGTCGGCATGCCGAGGTCCAACACCTCGGCGACGAGGAACAGTGAACGCTCCAGAGAGGTCGCGTCCGCGACGACGATGAGCGCGTCCGGCGCATCGATGCCGTCGATGCGCCCACGTAGTGCGTCGGCGACGACGGCTTCGTCCGGGCTGATCGGTTCGAGGCCATAGGTGCCGGGAAGGTCCGCGATGACCATCGGACGTCCGTCGACTTCGATCGGTGCCTCTCGGCGGCTGACGGTCACGCCGGGGTAGTTCGCGGTCTTCGCACGGATCCCGGTGAGCGCGTTGAAAAGGCTCGTCTTGCCCGCGTTGGGGCTGCCGACGAGCGCGACCTGGGTGGGTCGGGTCGCGAGTGCGGTGCTCACGGTTGCGGCCGTTCGACCTGGTCGACGTCGACGAGATCGGCCCCCGCGCGGCGTAACGCGAACCGGGTCGCTCGGACCTGGTACACGGTCGGATCACCCATCGGGGCTCGTCGCTCGACGACGACCGTCGTTCCGGGAACGAACCCGACTTCGCGGAGGCGGCGACCTTCGCCCGCGTCGCCGAGGGCGACGTGCCGGATCACGGCGCCTGCGCCGATGGGAACCTCGGACAGCTTCATGAGCGTAGATTGTTAACCATCCCTAATACCGATGTCAAGGGTGCTGAACATGGCACTCGGCACACGCCCGCGGCCGTTCTTTGCACGCATTTGCACATCTGGGTCGCTCGGGCGTGCAAAGAACCGTTGCCGTGGGCGAAGCTTGCAGGGTTCTTCGTTCAGGGTCGTGTCGAAGCGGATTGGGACGGGCCGAATTCGACAGGACGATCGCTCGTCTGCGCCCACGGTTTCGATATCGGGCTCAACCCGTGTACGTCGGCGTGGCGAGCACCGCCGTCGCGGGGGCGACGTCGCTCGACGGCGGGGGTGAGGTGGTCGCCGGCGTGACCGTGGTCGCCGGCGTGACCATGGTTGCCGTGGGCGGAGGTGTTGTGGGCGCTGCCGTCGTGGTCGTCGATGTCGTGGGCGCTGCGGGCAGGGCCGCCCATACACCGAGTGAGCAGGAAGTGCCCACGGGCGCTCGCACCGCGACCAGTGAACGTGCACCGATCACGACCGGCAACGCAAGGTTGTCGAAGGACACCGTCACCGTGCGGGCCGCGCCCGAATTGAACACGATCGCGGCGGGCCGACCGTCGGGGCTGCACACACCGGCGGCCCGCACTTCCGGTGACCCCGACGTTGTGGTGACCAACGCACCGGACCCGGACGGCGCGAACCGCGACTCGGTCGCGAGCACGTCAAAATCGACATTCAAGCTCCAGGTTCCCGCCCCGGTGTCGACGGTCGCAACACCCCGGCAACCGTTGCACCCACCGGTGTGGGGTCCACCGTTCGGATCGAGCGCGAGGTTCCAGAGAATCGTTGCGTTCTCCCAGTTGGCCAACCCGTTCACCACGAGTCGTGCCGCGTCACCGAAGGGATCGTTCTGCCAGGTGCCACCGGAACATTCGGTCTGCCAGATCTCCAGGTTCGGCCAACTCGCATGGGTCGCGTCGTCGGCAGCAACCTGGTCGCCGCCGTAACAGTGGAACGCGGTGCCGGCAAATGGATACCCGCCGTCGGGCGACCCGAGCACCGCGCTCGGGAACGTCGCGGTTCCGGTGCCGACGCAGCCGCCGGGCGGCTGGGCATTGCACCAGGTGTGGTGCCAGGTGAGCACGCGGGTCGTCAGACCGGCCGCGGCGAGCAGCGGCCCGAGATCGTCATGGACCAGCCGCCCCTGTTGTTCGGCACTCATGAGCATCGACGGCATCGAGGTCTGGAACGATGCCGGCTCGTTCTGCACCGTCAACCAGTCGATGGTGATCCCCTCGGCCCGAAACGCCTGGACGTACGCGACGAGGTAGCGGGCGAACGCATTCTCGTACTGGGTGTCGAGCAGGCCGTACAGGAAGTTCTCGGGTGTCTTCATCCACGCAGGTGCACTCCACGGACTCGCGATCAACGTGATGTGGGGGTTGATCGCCAGGATCTCGTGCAGCACCGGGATCACCCACCTCTCGTCGCGGGCGATCGAGAACTTCGACAATGTGGGGTCGGGTGTGGTCGAGTCATCCAGGCTGTTCACGGCGAGGGAGAAATCCGACGAACCGATCGCCAGTCGGAGCACCGACAGCCCGCCCTTGTCGGCTGCGAACAGGTTCTCCAACAGCGCATGACGCTGGGCTGTCGGCAACTGGGCGATCACATACGCCGATGACTCGGTCAACGCCGCCCCCACACCCCGGAGCCGTTGACGCGGTTGGTCGGTGGCGACCTGGACCAGTGGCGCGTCCGGCGTTGTGCCCGGCGTGATCGAGCGGATCTGCGCCGTGGCATGTGCGGATCCATCCGCTGCGGAGGTGACCACGTCGACATCGACGGGGACAATTGGCGCGGCGCCCGATGACGCGCCGAGCAGCACAAGGAGCATCGTGACGACAACGGTCAGGCAGGCGATCCGGGTACGGTGCATCGCACGAGGCTAGAGCGCGCCACCGTGCCCGCGACGCGCCACGGGCCGGTTCATCGTCCGAGGATCTGGCGTTTCTTCGCTTCGAACTCGACGGTCGTGAGCAGGCCCTGGCTTCGCAGACGCGCCAGGTGTGCGATTCGTTCGGTCGGGTCTCCCGTCGCCACCAGGTCGGCGACCACACCCACGGGGGTTTCGGGTACCGCTTGTCTGGCCGCCGCGACCATCGCCTCACCGATCGCCGCTTCGATGTCTCCTCGGACGTCGTCGGCGATCGTACGGGCACACAACAACGTCAGGAACGTCGGAGGCGCATCGACGATGATCCGCGCCTGGGTGACGGTCAACTTCTGCACCTCGACGCGTTCGACGGCCTGCAACGGCGCGTCGTCTCCGCCGGGGTGTCGGATGGGCAACGAATCCTCGCCGGGTGGCGCGGGGGTGCCGGGGCGTCCCGGGGTCGTGGTGACCCGGTCGCTGCGGACGGTGATCGTCATCGGGTGGCCGATCCCCGCGTCGGAATACCCGGTGAACTCGTAGAACTTTCCTTCGGCCCGCCACCGGGCACGCGTCGCATCGTCGGGCAACGGCATCGCCCGGTTGCCCGGCCCCTGGTTTCGTGATGACCCGAAACGTCGCACTGCGCCGAGATCGTATCCGCGACACCGATTGCCTCGGAGTTCTCTAGGCTCGATCACTGTGAGCGACGCCACTCCCTATGAGGTGCTCGGCCTCGAACCGGGGGCAACCCAGGCGGAGATCAAGCTCGCGTATCGGCGCCTGGTCCGGGTGACCCACCCCGACGCCGGTGGGACCGACGCGTTGTTCCGACAGGTCGACGACGCGTATCGCACACTCGTCGACGGCCGTCACGAGGACGTGCGAGGCGACCAGGGGTCGCCTCCGCCGCGTCGAGATCCCCGGCCCCCGCCACCCCCGCGCCGAGACCCTCGGCCCCCGCCACCCCCGCGATGGATGCAGGAGCGGCACCCACCGCCCACGCCGTGGATCACCGAAGAACGGCTCCGTCGAGCCGGGAGGGTGGCGGCGCTCGTCGCGCTCGGTCTCGCTCGGGAGGCTCACCGCAATCGGTTGAACCGTCGGCGCTGATCAGGCCCGCTCCGGCGCCCAACGGAACGTCGCGCGCCCTGCGGACTTCGCCTCGTACATCGCGGCATCCGCGGCATCCAACGCGGGGACACCCAGGGAAGTCGACGCGGCGAGACCGATGCTCACCCCGACCGACACCGTCCGCCCCTCGAAGGAGAACGGTTGTGCGAACCCGTCGATGATCCGTTGCGCCAGCCCCTCGATCCGAGCGCGATCGACGTCACGGACCAGGACGACGAACTCGTCGCCACCGATCCGGGCCACCAGATCCTCGGCGCGTACACAGGCCTGCAACCGTTGGGTCGCCAACTCCAGGAGCTTGTCGCCGATCGCGTGACCGAACTGGTCGTTCACCGGCTTGAATCGATCCAGGTCGCAGAACACCAAGGTGCCGGGCTCGGAGCTCTCGCTGAGCGCAGCGACGAGCACGGCGCGGTTCGCCAGCCCCGTCAGTGGATCATGGGACGCGGCGTGATCCAACGCTCGACGTTGCGCGGTGAACTCGAGGACGAGCTCCACGTATCGACACGCGGTCTGCATGCCCAGCTCGTGGATCTTCGGGTCGACCTCGGCGCGCCGCGTCCACACGGTGACCAGCGCCGGTTCCTCGGCGCCGTCGACGACGACCGGCTCGATCCAGTACCCGCCCCGGTCCAGACGGGTGGCTGCTTGTCGGGCATCGTCGGCCAGACCCGAGAGGTCGTTGCTGATGATCGCCGAACCCGAACGCCGCACGTGATCCCACGGGTTGCCGTCGGCGATCCCGCACAGTTCCTCGGGAAGGCCGGTGCTCACGTGGTGACGGCTGCCGTCCTCGGTCCAGGCGATGGCCATGTGGGAGCCGATGTTCTGCCACGAGATGGCACCCACGAGCGGCGTCAGGACCTCGTTGGTTGGCACACGGCCGAGTAGACGAAGCAGCGTCTCGGTCTCGGACTGGCGAGCGAGCGCGAATCGACAGGAGGCGACGGTGAGCGGGCGGCCCGCGTGCGTGGTGTTGCTCATCGTCACATCGAGCGGCACCCAGGAGCCGTCCGCGTGACGAAGCCGGACCACCCCGTTCCCGATCACGGACGGGTCGATCCGGGCCTGCGCGGTGACCAGCAGCGACCGTTCGAGATCATCAGGGTGGATGAACTCGACGATGTTCCTGCCGATCCCGTCCGCGGGCGTGATCCCGAGCAACGGCACACTCGAAGGTGTCGCGTAGACGATCTCGCCCACGTCGTCGAACGCGACGATCAGGTCGAACGAGTTCTCGACGAGTCTGCGAAAGAACACGTCGTCGAGGTCGATGTCGGTTGGCTCCCTCATGCGACGTGATTCTCGCGCGTCGGTGATGGCCGCGCGAGACGAAACCCGCGTGCTCGGCTAACGTTGCATGCGAAGGGGAGTAGCCCACGATCGGTCGATCGACACGCTGGCCACACAGGCCCGGTCGGCCGGGCCCGCCACGGCGGGCGGGCGAGACCTTCGACACCTGCACATCCGCGTGCCGGGTCGAAGGCATCTCCGTGTGAGTGGCCCGAGGTCCGGCACCTCGACTCGGAGTACGAAACAAGTGGAAGCCTTTCTCGTGAGCGTCGCCGTCGTGTTCGTCGCCGAAATGGGTGACAAGAGCCAACTCATGGCGCTCACGTTCGCAACCCGGTTCAAGACCGCTCAGGTGCTGGTGGCGATCGCGGTCGCCACCGCGATCGTGCACGGTGTGTCGGTGTTCATCGGTGCGGCGCTCGGCGCGACGATCCCACGCCAACCCGTCGCGATCATCAGTGCGGTCGCGTTCATCGGCTTCGGGCTGTGGACGCTGCGTGGCGACACCCTCACCGAAGGCGACGAAGCCCGCGCCGCGGCGATCAATGACCGCAAGGTGATGTGGTCGGTCGGCACGGTGTTCTTCCTGTCCGAACTCGGCGACAAGACGATGCTCGCCACGGTGACCCTCGCAACCAAACACGGGTTGCTGGGTACGTGGCTCGGATCGACGGTGGGCATGGTTGCCGCCGATGCGCTCGCGATCGTCGTGGGACGCCACCTGGGCGCCCGGTTGCCCGAGCGAGCGATCCGGATCGGTGCCGCGGTGATCTTCTTCGTCTTCGGTGCGTTGCTGCTCGCCGAGGCGGTCTGAGTCGAACTACTCGCCTCGGGCGGTCCACCGGAACGTCGCAAGAGCGACGACCGCGCCGAGCAGGAGCCATCCGACGAGCACGCCCAGGTCGACCCACGACAGACCGGTCGGGTGGGTGACCGGAGCGGCGCAATGCGCCACGCTCGCACAGTCGCGGACCGGCGGTGCGAACGAGTCGAAGATCAGGTTTCTCATCGGAGCGACCGGCAGGGCCCGGCTCACGTTTCGCACCCACGTGGTCGAGATCGGAAAGAACACCCCGGAGAGGAAGAGCACCGGGAGCGACACCACGTTGACGATCGCGGGAGCTGCGTCCTGATTTCCGATCAGTCCGGTCGAGGCGACACCGATCGCCGCGAACGACAACGACCCGAGGATCACCACGAACACGAGCAGGATCACGTGCCGTGGGAACGGCACGTGGAAGAAGGCGATGCTCGTCGCGCTCGTGATGACCAACATGACCAAGGAAACGATCGTCTGGCTTGCCACGATGCCCGCGAACAACACCCAAACGGGGAGCGGCGTACCGCGTTTGCGCTTGAGCACGCCTTCGTCGCGTCGGATCACCAGGCTGATCGCGAGCGACATGAAGTTGGCCGAGAGCACCGCCATCACGATGATGCCCGCCAGATAGAAGCTGGCGAAGTGCACGACGCCGACGCCCGGGACACCGAGATCGTTGTTCCCGTTCACCAGGCTGAAGATCGTCAGGAACATCACCGGAAAGGCGATCGTGAACCCGCTCGAGGACGGGTTGCGCCAGAACATCTTCTGCTCCGACACGGTCTGGCGCCAGAGCAGTCGCACCGCGCTCACGGACCGACTGCTCCGATCAACTCGAGGTACACGTCTTCGAGGCTCGGGCGGGTGATCGACAGGCCGTCGAGTTCGATGCCGCTCGCGACAGCCCAGCCGGTCAACTCGTTCACGAGGCGGGTCGGGGTCGGCGTTTCGGCGACGAGTGCTCCGCCGGTGCCGTCGGGTTCGAACAGATGGGAGAGCGTGGCGGGAAGCACGGCACCGGCGGGTGGAAAGAAACGGACACGGGCCGCCCGGTTGGTGCGCGCACCCAGATCGTCGGGTGAACCTTCGGCGACGAGCTGACCGTGGGCGATCACCAACAGCCGGTCGGCGAGATGCTGGGCTTCGTCCATGTAGTGCGTCGTCAACAGCACGGTCTTGCCGAGTGCTCGAAGGTTGTCGACGACGGTCCACGCGGCTCGTCGTGCCGACGGATCGAACCCGGTCGTCGGTTCGTCCAGGAAGATCAACTCGGGATCGCCGATGATCCCCAACGCCAGGTCGACGCGGCGTTGCTGCCCGCCGGACAACGTCTTGACCCGGGCATCCGCCTTTGCCTCGAGTCCGACGAGATCGAGCACGTGGTCGGGGTCGAGTGGCGCCGGATAGTAACCGGCGTGCAACGCCAACACCTCGCCGACCGTGAGGTACCGCTCGATGCCGCACGATTGCAGCACGGTCCCGATGCGTTCCCGGAACCCGTGGTCACCCGAGGTCGGGTCGAAACCGAGCACCCGGACATCGCCCCCGTCCCGTGGCCGGAACCCCTCGAGGATCTCGACGGTCGTTGTCTTGCCGGCGCCGTTCGGGCCGAGGATCGCGACACATTCTCCGGCGTCGACGCTGAAGGACAACCCGTCAACCGCCGTGGTGTCACCGTAGGACTTGCGGAGCCCGTCGACGACGATCGCGGGTCCGGAGCCGGGCACCGAACGAGCGTATCGTTCGGCACCGGCCGATCAGTGCAGCAGCACCGGCGCGGGCTGGTCCGGTGCCGTCGCCGGATCGCCGCCTGGTTCGGTGTCCGGCTCCGAGTCGGGGTGGTAGCGGTTCAACAGTGCCGCCGGGATCAAGGTGATCAGGACCAGGACCATCGCGACGGCGAACGTCGTACCGAAGCCTTTGGCGACCTCGTCGGCGGTGCGGGCATGGCGGGTCTGATTGGTGAGCACAACCGTCATGATCGCCGCGCCACACGCCGTGGCCATGCGCTGCATGATGTTCAACAACGTCGAACCCCGTGCGATCGTCGGGCCGCTCAGCGTCTGCAAGCCGGCGGTGAACAAAGGCATCATCGTGGCCCCCATCCCCAGACCGGTCACGAACAGCGCGCTCAGTAGCAGCGGGTACGGCGTCGTCGCGCTCAGGCGGGTCAGCACGGTCATGCCCAGAGCGATGATCATCAGGCCGGGCACGACCACCTTCGACACCGACATGCGGTCGGTGAGATAGCCGGCGATCGGCATCGTGATCATCGCGCCGATGCCCTGGGGAGCGACGAGCAGACCGGCGTGCAAGGTGTTCTCGCCGCGGACCTGCTGGAAGTAGCTCGGGAGCAGAAGCCCCGCTCCGAAGAACGCCATCGCGAACAGGCATGTGGCGATCACGGCCATCGTGAGCCGCCCGTTTCGGAACAACCTCAGATCGATGAGCGGGTGGGCGGGCTTGTACGCGTGGCGGACGAACAGGCCGATCAACAGCGCGCCGATCAGCATCGGCACGAACACCAACGGGTCGGTGAGCGTGTTCTTGTCGGGGATCTCGGAAACGCCGTACAGCAACAACGCGAGGCCCGGTGACAGCAACAACATGCCGACGAAGTCGAACGTCTCCGACGGCGACGGTGTGTCGCTCGGTAGCGCCCACGACGCGTAGATCACCGCGATGATCCCGATCGGCACGTTGATGAGGAAGACCCAGTGCCAACTCGCGATGTCGATCAGCCACCCGCCGAGGATCGGACCGGCCACGGGGCCGAGCAGCATCGGAACGCCGAGGATCGACATGACGCGCCCGACACGGGCAGGTCCGGCAGCCCGGGTCATGATCGTCATGCCGACGGGCATGAGGATCCCCCCGCCGAGCCCTTGCACGATCCGGAACGCGATCAGCATCCCGATGCTCGATGCCGTGGCACACAACGCCGATCCACCCGTGAACAGGATCAGTGCGAGGATGTAGAGCCGTTTCGTGCCGAATCGATCCGCGGCCCAACCTGACAGTGGGATCACCGCTGCCAACGCCAACGAGTAGGCGGTCATCGTCCAGCCGACCGTCGCATAGGTCGCGTCGAACGCTTCCATGAACGTCCGGAGTGCGACGCTCACGACCGTGATGTCGAGGATCGACATGATCGATCCGAGTACCACGACGCCGGCGACCCTGAGTACCGCCGCGTCGAGGGCGGTTTCGGGCGCGGATTCGGGCGTGTCGGGCATGGGTTTCCTCGTCGGCTCCGCGGAGACCGGCGCCATCTCGGGCGAGGGGCACCGCCCGATCGGGCCGACGAAGCCTAGCGCCGGCGACCGGTTTTCCCATTGGCGGTGCCCGGCCCGTCTGGCCCTAGTGTGCACGGCATGACCGTGGTGAAGATCAATGCGATTGCCGTCCCGGCACCGGCTCATGCCGAACTCGAGCGCCGTTTCGGAGATCGGGCAGGCGTCATCGACGGGGCCCCAGGTTTCCGGGGCTTCAAGCTGTTGCGGCCCGTTGCCGGAGAGGACCGCTACTTCGTGGTCACCGAATGGGACGACGATGCGAGCTTCGAGGCGTGGCGTGACGGTGACGCCCGGGCCGCCCACAAGGGCGAACACGGTCCGACGGTCACCACGGGAGCGAACCTGCTCGAGTTCGAGGTCGTCCTCGACGTGGCACCGTCGGGCGACTGACCGCGGCTCACGTCGCCGGCGGACCGAGGGTCTCGAGGAGCGCGTCGACCTTGGCTTCGAGCCGGGCGAGATCACCCTTGGTCGCGTTCTCGCAATCGACGCGCAAGGTCATCTCGATCGCGCCGCCGGGTCCGAGCGTCGCCAGTTCGACCTCGTCGATGTTGTTCGCGCCTTGTCGGCGTACCGCGGCGATGATGTCGTTGCCACGTAACCCGAGACGACGGACGTTCGCCTCGTGCAACGCACCCGACTGGATCACGACGGTCGGGCGACCTTCGACCATCGAGGTGATGGCCGCACTTCGTGCCGTGGCGCGCACCATCACCGCATTTCCGACGACGAGGATCATCGCACCGATCAGCCCTCCCAGCAGGGAATTGTCCGGCCCGATGATCGCGTTCTGCACCACGTTCGAGAGCAGCAACAGCACGACCAGATCGAAGGTGTTGAGCTGCGCGAGGTCGCGTTTGCCCGCGAGGCGGAGCAGGATCAACAACCCCAGGTAGACGGCGACCGTGCGGATCACCTTGTCGACGAGTGGGATCTGCATGACGAACAGATCGTTGGCAACCGTGCTGGCGAGCGTGAGCATGCTGCCAGTTCATCGCAGCGCGCGGGTTCGCGTCGCGGATGGCTGCCGCCCCGGCGGTGGTCGGTCAGCGGGCTTGCAGGATCAACGAGAGTACGACGCCGTAGTGCGCGACGACGCCGGTCATCACCAACGCGTGGAAGATCTCGTGGTAGCCGAACGTGGCGGGCCACGGGTTCGGCCGGTGCAGCGCGTACACGACGGCGCCGAGGGTGTAGACGATGCCACCGCCGAGCAGGAGCGCGAGTTGGATTCCCGACAGGGCGGCGACAAGCGCCGACCACTCCAGCAGCGCCCCCCAACCGACGGCGACGTACACGGTCGCGACAACCGGGTAGGGGGCACGCAACCACACCATCCGCACCACCGCGCCGACCACCGCCGCGATCCAGGTGAACACGAGCAGGTGGGTTGCCGGACCCGAGGGGAGTGCGAGGACGGCGATCGCGGTGTAGCTCCCGGCGATGCCGAGCAGGATCGTCGTGTGGTCGATCCTCTTCATCCAGGCGATGGTCCGCTCGCTGAGATGCCCACAGTGATAGACGGCCGACACGCCGAGCATCGCGGTGACGCCGACGGCGTAGACCGTGGTCGCGACCCGCGTGCCCGCCGTCGGGGCGAGCACGATCGCCACGATCGACAACGGCACGAACGCGGCGACGCCTATGCGGTGGATCCAGCCTCGCCACGATGGTCGCACCGGGCCGGGAGCCGTGCGCGAAAGCGGGTTCATCGTGGGGGCGGCCAAGGTGGACATGTCGGCGAGTCTTGTCGTGACAGCAATCACTGTCAACATGTTATGACAGTGATTGCTGTCACCTTGACATCGATGTCTGCTTGACTGGAGTGATGGCGAAGGAACCCCGACCAGCGGTCGAACCCACGGGTTACAGCCTCGCGGATCTCGCCGAGGCGACGGGCGTGACCGAGCGGACGATCCGCTACTACCAAGCCGAAAAGCTGATCCCGAAGCCTGCCAAGCAGGGCCGCGAGCGGCGGTACGACGAAGGCCACCGGGAACGGATCGCCCTGATCGTGGACCTTCGCGACCGCGGCCTCAACCTCAGCACCATCCGTGACCTGGTCGACAACGACGACCCGACGCACACGGTTGCGTCGTGGTTGGGGATCGACGCAGCGCTGAGTGCGCCGTGGTCCGACGATCGACCACGTACCGTCACCCTCGAGGAGCTGCGTGGCCTGGTCGACGACCCGACCCCGGGGCTCTTGGCCGAGTTGCACGACACCGGCTACACCCGCGCGAACCCCGATGGAACCTGGACGGTGCCGAGCCCTGCGCTCCTGCAACTTGCGCTCGGACTGCGCGGTTCCGACATCGATCTCGTGACGACCGCGAAGATCCGGGACCTGCTGCGTCGTCGGGTGTCCAAGGCGGTCGACGAGGTCGTCGACCACCTGGTCGAGCGGTGGCGATCGGACTTTGCGGGAGAAGGCGGCGTGGACCGCTTCGCGACGACGCTCGGGACCTTACGACCGGTCGCGGGCGAGATGACCGGGTTGATTCTCGCCCAAGAGGTCGAACGAGCCCTCGGTGAACTCGTCGCCTCCCGTGCCGTCGACCTTGCCCGCTCCGAATCCACGGAATGACCGCCGAATGTCGATGCTCCCGGGACCAGGTCGATCGAGATGACCGATGACGAACTCTTCGTGTCGGCGCAGCTTCGGATCCCACGAGCCGAGATCACCGAACGATTCGACACCTCGGGCGGCCCCGGCGGTCAGCATGCCAACAAGACCGCCACTCGTGTCGAGGTCTCCTTCGACGTCGACACCTCGCCGTCGTTGACCGACGAACAGCGCGACCTGATCATCGGACGGTTGGGCCCGACGATACGGGTGAGCGTCGATGTGACACGAAGCCAGGCCCGAAACCGGGACCTCGCCGCGCAGCGGCTCGCCGAACGACTGGCATCGGCGCTGGTGGTCGCGGCGCCGCGCCGGGCAACCCGGCCGAGTCGTGCCGCCGAGCGACGCCGCCTGGATGCCAAGCGACGTCGCGCCGATATCAAGTCGAGCCGTCGGCGACCCCGGTTCGAGGATTGAGGTTCCTCAGCGACCGCCGGGAAAACGCAACGGGAGTCGGTCGGGGCCGTAGATCCCGATCGGGGGGCGCCACACCGGTTCGCCCGCGAGCTCGATGGTGGGGAACCGTGCCGCCAGCGCGCCGAACGCCTCCTGCAACTCGGCCCGGGCGAGGTTCGATCCCAGGCAGAAATGCCGGCCTCCACCGAACGTGTTCATCGATTCACGGACCGGGCACACGTCGAACGTCATCGGCTCGACGAACGTCGACGGGTCCAGATTCGAATGGCCGAGCCCGACGGTGACGAACGTCCCCGCCGGGATCACGTATCCGCCGAG
>JAFDWI010000291.1 GCA_018268545.1 Actinomycetota bacterium | reverse complement strand
TGCGCGGGTTCTCGATGCAGCCGAGCCACCGGTTCAAGCCCATCCGGCCGACGCATTCCTGGTTGCACGACAGGCACAGGCGCACATCGTCGACGTGTTCGCTACGAGATTTCGCCGCGAAGTTCGCATCCGCGATCTGCCCGCGTACCACCCCGACGAGGTCACAGTGGCCTTCGGCGAGGGCTCGTTCGGCCTGCAGCGGGTCTTTGAAACGCCCGACCCCGACGACGGGCAGATCCGTCGCGTCGCGCAGCGCGGAGGGGATGAACGACGCGTAACCGGGTGGAATGTGCATCGATGCTTCGATCATGAACAGCGATGCGGTTGCGACGCCGATCGAGGTGTTCAGGTAGTCGACCTTCCCGGACGCTTCGACCATCTTCGCGATCGCGATCGCATCGTCGATGGTGGTGCCCCCTTCGATGAGTTCGTCGCCACAGATCCGGACGCCGAGCGCGAGATCGTCACCGATCGCCGAGCGAACTGCGTCGACGAGTGCGAGCAGAAGGCGTGCCCGGTTCGCGAGCGAGCCCCCGTAGTCGTCGGTGCGCTTGTTGGTCACCGGCGACAAGAACCCTCGCACGATCGACGAATGCGAACACTGCAGTTCGATCCCGTCGAATCCGCCCTCGGCGCAGCGTTCGGCGACGTCCGCATAACCGGCGATGATCTGCGCGATCTCGCTGCGGTCGACGGCTTTGGGAACCTCGCGGAACAGCGGATCCGCGACCGGTGACGGTGCCCAGACCGCTCGACGTGAGTACATCGACGACGCTTGGCCGCCGTTGTGGTTGATCTGGGCGAAGATCGGTGTGCCGTGAGCGTGGACCGCGTCGGTGATGCGCCGATAGCCGGGGAGCACGTCGGGGTGAAACCCGTGGATCAGCTTCTCGTACGGCCAGTCGGTCGGGTGCGTCGAATGTTCTTCGGTGATGATCAGGCCGGTGCCACCCCGGGCGCGCTCGGCGTAGTAGGCCGCGTGCTGTTCGCTCGGTCTGCCGTCGGTTGCGTAGTTGGTGAGATGCGCCGAGAACACGATCCGGTTCGCGACGGTGACCGGACCGATCTTCAGCGGGGTGAACAGCAGACGAGCGGTCACCGCGGTGGCTCCGATTCGATCGCGACGACCGCACGGCGGGCTTCGAGGATCGCCTCGTGGACCGTACGTGGTGCGACGGCATCCCCGATCCGATGGGCCGGACCGTCGAAATGCGCGTCGGGGAGCCGGAACCCGGCATCCACGATCCGATCGGCGACGATCGTCCGGGTCTCGCCGGTGAACCGGTCCTCGAGCGTGACCTTGCACCGCCCCGACGCGTCGGCCTTGGCGATGCGCCGCGGGATCGTCCTGCGTTCGATGACGACACCGGCCTGCTGGAGCCGCGCGTTCGCCGGAGCGAGGTCGCCGGTTCGGGCGAGTTCGTTGCCGGCGAGATGGTCCTGGGTGACCAGATGGACGGTCGCGCCGGGACGGCGGGCGAGCGCTTCAGCGATCGCAACGCCGATCGGGCCACCGATCGGGTCGAGCACGACGATGCTGTGGGCCCGTTCGTCCAGCGTCGGTTCACCGACGAAACGCGGTTCGCCGTTCGTCTCGCCGGTCGCCCAGTGCCAGGCGAGGTCCGCTGCGGCGACGACCTGGCCGGTCGCACCTTTCGCGACCCGGTAGGGCGGATCACCGTCGACCGATCCGGTCGCCACGATCACATCATCGCCGTCCTGTCGGCACCGGGCGATCTCGTCAGGGGTTACTTCGTGCCCGGTCGCGATGTCGACCCCGAGCCGTTCGCATTCGCGGACCAGCCAGTCGGCGAACTCACCGAGCGCCGCGTTGCCCGAGGACGCGACCGTGAAACGCAGCCGCTGTCCGGGACGCTCGGCCGCTTCGAGGACCCGCACCTGGTGACCGCGCAGCGCAGCGACCCGAGCCGCCTCGAGCCCACCGGGCCCGGCACCGATCACCGTCACCGAACGAGCCGAGCGACCCTGCAACGGTGCCGCGTCGTCGCCGACGGGCGCCGGATCATCCAGTTCGTGGCCCGATGCAGGATCGACGATGCACGACACGATCGGATTCCGTGCGTCGCGGACCATGCACAACTGGTTGCAACGGACACACGGGCGGACCTCGCCACGCCGACCCGCCGCAACCTTCCGGCCGAGCGCCGCGTCCGCGATCTGTGCCCTGGTCATCTCCACGACATCGCACGTCCCGTCATCGAGCGCAGCATCCGCCATGTCGGGATCGACGATCGAACCCTGCAGCACGACCGGGATGTCGTGACCGGCACCACGCAGCGCTGCCCGGATCGAAGCACACAGATCCCGGTTGAACCCGGGAGCTTCGTGGAAGTCCGGGCGGGTCGCCGACGTCGTGAAGATCGAGCCCCGCACCACGACCAGGTAGTCCACCAACGGCGCCAACTCGACGGCGATGTCGGCTGCGGCTTGTGGGGTGAGTCCCGCCCACGGAGCGAGTTCGTCGCAGCTCAGACGCAAGCCGAGGATCTTGTCGTCACCGAGCCCGGCTCGGACAGCTTCGAGAACCGAGCGTGCGAACGCGCCACGGTCGCTGCCCCATTCGTCGGCCCGTAGGTTGGTGAGTCCCGACAGGAACTGTCGGACGAGCGAGTACTGCCCGGCGTTCACCTCGACACCGTCCATGCCGGACGCGACGGCTCGCTTCGCGGCCGATTCGAACCCGTCGATCACGGCGGTGATGTCCTCGGTCTCCATCGACTTGGGAACTTCGCGGCTGTTCACCTCGGGCACGTGCGACGGTGCCCACAGGGGACGTTGGCTGTACGCGGTCGATCCCTGCCCACCGGCGTGGCCGAGCGCCGCGAGCACGAGGGTGCCGGTTCCACCGGCACGGACTGCTTCGACCACGCCACGCCACCCCGGCCCGCATTCCCGAGCCAGGGGCGCCCGTTCGAAGGGCCAGTCCGACTCGTGGACGGATGCTTCCTCGGTGACGATGACCCCGGCTCCTCCGGCGGCACGCCGCGCGTAGTACGCGACGTGCCGATCCGAGATCGCACGACCTCGGCCGAGGTTCGTCTCGTGCGGTCCGAACAGCAACCGGTTCGGCGCGCGACGATCCCGGATCAGGATCGGATCGAGAAGCGTCACGGTGAGGTCACGGATCACGACTCGTCACCGCGTCGCGGTGACGGCCCCCGCCTTGGATCCGAGCTCGACACGTACCGGCTTGGAATGGCCAGTTCCCGGGTGCGGTCGCTCCACACCGGCTTTCGCGGATCGGAGCAACGCGACCTCACCGTGGCCGTTGACGCATTCGGGGTCCGGGCCGTCCAGGGGCAGACCGGTGAAGAACTTCGTGGCCATGCACCCACCGCGGCACGCGTCGTACATCTCACAACTCGAACATGCGCCGGTCGGGTCATGCGGATCGCGGTAGCTCAGGAAGGTGGGTGAATGGTGCCAGACCTCGGCGAATCCACCGGGGTCACGGACCGATCCACCTTTGAACGCGTCGTGCATGACGAACGGGCACGCGTACACGTCGCC
>JAFDWI010000290.1 GCA_018268545.1 Actinomycetota bacterium | reverse complement strand
TCTCGCGTCGGCGGACCGTCGACGGATGGAATGATTCAACAGTTTCACCTTTCATAATTCGGTGAACAGGGACCAAAGTCCCGATGACCCGAGGCTACGATCGACCGTGCCATGACCCTCCACCTGCGGCCTTCGAAGGTTTTCGTCACCGCCACGACACTCGTGGTGACCATCGCGATCGCCACCGGGTGTTCGTCTGCGTCGAAATCCGAAACAACGCCGGCACCGTCGACGACCGCTGCGGCATCGGTGCGGACCGCACCCGCAGGCACCTACGGGGTCGGTCGACTCGAACGGACCTTCGTCGACACGAAGCGTCCCACCGACGCGCACGGCGGACAACCCGAACGGCCCGAGCGCACCCTCGACACGCTGATCCTGTACCCGACCGCACGCCACACCGCGTCCGGGTCGACACGACCGGTCGCCGGCGCGACCCCACTCGCGGGACCTTGGCCGGTGATCGTCTTCGGGCACGGATCGACCCGCAAGCCCGACGACTACATCGGCAAACTCGCCTACTGGGCCTCGGCAGGCTACGTGATCGTCGCGCCGGCGTTCCCGCTGTCCAAACAAGGCACGCCCGGCGGCACCGCATACGGCGACTACACGAACCAGACCGGCGACGAGTCGTTCATCATCGACACGATCACGACCGACAATGCCGCACCGCTTCACCTGAAATCACTGATCGATGCGAAGGCAATAGGCCTGGGCGGCCAGTCCTTCGGTGCGGTCACCGCCCTGGGGACCGTCGCAGCGCAATGCTGCGCCGACAAGCGGATCCGTGCTGCGACGACCTTCGCCGGTTCGTGGCTGCCGTATCCCTCCAAGGACGCGTTGGCGTCGTGGGCATCGGATGTGCCGGTGTTGTTCTTCCACGGCTCCGACGATCCGACGCTCCCCTATGCGAACGACCACGGCTTCTTCGAACGCCTCGGCGCCCCGGGGGGTTTCGTGACCCTCGTCGGTTCGGGACACGGCCCCGGATTCTTCGACGCGACCGAGACGCCGCTGGACACCCTCGTGTCCGAGACGTCACTCGCCTTCTACGACCAGCACCTCAAGGGCGGGCCCGATTCGATCCCGATCATCGAGCGCCTTGTGGCGAAAGCCGGTCCGACGGTGGCGAAGTTCGAGGCATCTCCGAAACGCTAGGCCCGTCGTCATCACCGTCGGGGTCGTCGCCAGCGAACCCGCCTCCTTCGATGTCGACGTGGGGCAGGATCCGATCCAGCCAACGCGGGAGCCACCAGGCCGATTCGCCGAACAAGGCCATCACGGCCGGGACCAGCGTCATACGGACGACGAAGGCGTCGACGAGCACACCGAACGCGAGCGCGAACCCCATCGACTTGATGATCGCGTCGTCGCCGAGCATGAACGCCGAGAACACGCTCGTCATGATCAGCGCAGCAGCGGTCACCACCCGCGCCCCACCCGTGAACCCGGCGATGATGGCGGCCTCGGGCTCGGTGCCGTGGGAGACCTCCTCACGCATCCGCGAAACGAGGAACACCTCGTAATCCATCGCCAAGCCGAACAACACGGCCATCAACAGGATCGGCAGGAAACTCACGATCGGCCCGGTGGAGTGCACTCCGAACAGGCTCGCGGCCCAACCCCACTGGAACACCGCGACCACCGCCCCGAAGGTGGTGACGATCGTCAGCAGGAAACCGAGCGTCGCCTTGATCGGAACGAGCACGGACCGGAAGGCCAACATCAGGATCAACAAGGCGAGCACGGCGACCACCGCCGCGAACTCCGGTAACGCCTGTCCGAGCTTCGCCGACACGTCGATGTTCATCGCGGTTGCACCGGTGACGGCGAGTTCGACCCCGGTGTCGGCATGCACGGCGTCGGCGGCGGCCCGGATCTTGTGGACCAGCGCGGTCGTCGCCGCGTCGGCCGGCCCGGTGGAGGGGTAGGCGTTGAGGATCGCGGTGTCGCCCGCCGGATTGAAGATCGGCGGCGTCACGGTGACCACACCGGGCACCTTCGCAACGGCCGCGCCGGCTGTCGTGGCCGCGAGTTTCGGGTTCTTCGCACCCTTCGCATCGACCACGACCATGAGCGGCCCGTTGAAGCCCGGGCCGAATCCTGCACTGAGCTGGTCGTAGGCCTTGCGCTGGGTCGACGACGCCGGTGCCGTCGCATCACTGGGCCGACCGCGGTCGAGCGAGAGGGTCGGCACGGCGACGATGCCGAGGGCGACGATCACCGCGACCACGACGGTGACCGGGCGACGCACCACACCTCGGGCCCAACGCGCGCCGATCCCGTTCTGCGCATCGCCCGCTTGATGGAGCCGGATCCCCGGCACGCGGATCCGATCGATCGTGTTCCCGGCGAATCCCAGCAGCGCAGGCAACAGCGTGAGCGCGATCAGACAGGCGACGAGCACCGTTCCGGCCGCGGCGAGCGCCATCACCGTGAGGAACGGAATGTTCACCACCGTCAACCCGCAGAGCGCGACGATGACGGTGAGTGCGGCGAACACCACCGCGGAGCCTGCGGTGGCGACCGCGTGGGACGCGGCGGCCTCAGGTGTCATCCCGCGGGCGAGGTTCTGGCGGTGGCGTGACACGATGAACAACGCGTAGTCGATGCCGACGGCGAGCCCGATCATCGTCGCCAACGTGGGCGCGGTCGACGACAACTGGATCACACCCGAGAGCGCCGTGATCCCGGCGATGCCCGTCCCCACGCCGATCAGTGCGGTGAGGATCGGCAACCCCGCAGCGATCAACGAACCGAACGAGATCAACAGCACGACGATCGCCACCAGCAGGCCGATGGTCTCGGAGCTGCCACCGGGCTTGGTCTGCATGCCCGGGTGGACCGCACCACCGAAGTTCACGTCGATCCCCGCGTGGCGCGCCGGTGTGGCGGCCTCCTCGAGCCCGTTCAACGCGGCCGGGGTGACCTCCATCGGTTGAACGGGGTAGCTGACCTGGCTGTAGGCGACGGTTCCGTCGTGGGAGACGCCGAACGCGGCGTTCATCCCCATCGCCTTGGACACCGCCGCAAGCTGATACGGGTCGGTGACCGAGGAAACCTGGGGCGCGGTCTTGAGCTTTGCGAGCGTCGCCTGGACCGCGGCCTTCGCGGCGGGCGTATCCAACGTCGATCCCTTCGGTGCTGCGAAGACGACCATGCCCTTGGCTCCCGCCGCATCGAGCGACGGAAACCGCGTGGTCAACAGATCGGTCGCCTTCTGGGACTCGGTGCCAGGGATCGAAAACCCGTTGGAGGTCGGGCCCTTGAACGCGCCGGCACACGCCACGACCGCGACGAGGATCGCCAACCAGGCGGCCAAGACGACACGACGATGGCGAACCGAGGTACGACCGATGCGAGCAAGGACCGAGGCCATGGCCAACTCCTGGAGGGGGTTCGAACGCTCCCATTGAACTGGCAGATCTGCCATTTGTCAATCGTGCCATCTGTCACGCGTGACAAGAACCGGCCCGTTCGTCATGCTGGAGGCATGACCACGGTCACGACGAGTCGACGTGAACGCAAGAAGGAGGAGATGCGCGAGACGTTGCTCGAGTCGGCACTGTCGCTGTTCGAGGAGCAAGGTTACGCGGCGACGACGGTCGAGGACATCGCCGAACGCGCCGACGTCGCACCGCGCACGTTCTTCCG
>JAFDWI010000028.1 GCA_018268545.1 Actinomycetota bacterium | reverse complement strand
CCGACGCGGACGATCTGGCCGAACGTTTCCGGGCCCAGTGCGAAGCCCTCGAGTCGGTCCCCGACGTGCAGGGCTGGTGTTGGACCGAGCTCGCCGACGTCCAGCAGGAGGTCAACGGACTGCTCCGAGCGGACCGTACCCCCAAGATCCCGGTGGACCGACTCCGCGCCGTGATCGACACGCTCCCCTGGTCACGGACCGACCCGAGCGCGCGGGCGAACCTCAGGCCGTGATCTCGGTGAACTGCCGGACGTAACTGCCCATGTCGAAGTAGTCACGCCACAACGTGATGCGATCGCCTTCGACACGGAAGATCCCGGCGACGGGAAGTTCGAGCCAACCGTCACCGATCCGGAATCGATCGAGCCGCTCGTTGATCACCGTGTCGCCGACACACCACTGGGAGATGATCTTCCACTCCACTTCGGTGACCGGGGCCAGATACCCCTCGAGCACGGCACGCACCGCCGTCGAGCCGACCACCGGGTCCATGGGCATGTTCTCGTACGAGACCGACTCGGTGACCAGCGCGAGCGCCGCGTCGAGGTCCTGGTGCTCGATGGCCGAGATGAACGAATGCACGACGTCTTCGGGGCTCATCAGCCGAGATTACCGCGTGCTCGATGCAGCGAGTTTGGTGAACCCGAGCAGCGGGCCGGCGTGCGCGTTCGAGTTCATGACGGGGAATTCGGCCATCGGAGTCGCAGGTTGGACGAATGTCCCGCCCGGCCGGTCTCCGAAATGCGCGTTCGTCGCGTCCGGGCCGCTCCACTGCCCGTACCAGATGTCGGGATACGTCCGACGACGATGTGCGAAGGACTGCCGCCACAGCGTGTCGCGCGCGAATCGGGGCTCGTGCAACGCGTAGGCCCACGCACACAGGCCGCCGAGCGCCGCCCAGACCCCGCCGTTGCAGTCCCAGCCGTCGGCCAACATCCCCATCCGGACCCGGTGCGGACGGTCGAGGCAGGTGGGTCCGATCGGCGATGATCGATCGAGGCGGCTGCGGAGTGTCGCGACCAGATCGGCGCGTCGAGCGGGCGTCCCGTGCCCAGCGATCAGCGCCCACACCTGCGCGTCGAGGAAACAATGGTCGTCACCGATCGCTCCGCCCCGCCCGTCCCATCCGCGCCGGTACCAGCGCCCGTTCCACGCGGTCTCGAGTGCTCCGTCCAGTTGGTCGCACCACGATCGGCAGCGGGACGCACCTGTCGCGTCGAACCGTTCGAGCAGGCGCGCCGCTCCCGGTAACACTGCGAGCGCCATCGCGGTGTTGAACGTCGACTCGCCGTGGCGATGGAAGGCGCTTCGGTGGCGGACCATCAGCGAGATCGGATCGGCCCAGTCGCCGCTCCCGACCCTGAGCATCCCGTGCGGGCCGACGCCGACGTGCGCATCCAACGCACGCACCGCCGCGGTCGCGACCTGGGCGACACGCACCGGCGGTGTCGCCATGGCTGCGCCTCGACGGCGCACCGTGGCATCGAGCACATCGAGATCGCCGGTCGCGGCGACGTACTCGGTGAGCGCCCACAACATGAACAGACCCAGATCCGTCGGTGAAGCGTGCACGCCTCCCGAAGCAACCGCGCCGAACCCGGTGTGGGCATAGTGGAATCGTCCGTCGGGCCGTGCCATCGCCGCCATCGAGATCAACGCGTCGCGCGCGGTCGTCGGGTCGTGGTCGGCGAGCGCCGCGACGACGAACGCTTCGTCGCGCACCGCACCGTGCAGACCGTGGATGAATCCGTACGCCGAGCCCTGCATCACGAACGGGTGACCGGTGAAAGGATCCGGCACGCGGAGTGCCCGGAGTTGTGCGACGTGCCAGTACGCCTCACGCTCGAGCACGGTGTCGACGTCGGCCGCGTCGTCACGAACCTGTGGGATCGGGAGCGCCGCGGTCCGGCGCACGGGGTCGTGCATCGAACCGATCAGCGGGTCGACGACCCGAACGCGGGCCGTCATCCGGTCGCTGCAGTGGGTCTCCGCGCGGATGCGCGGCCCGGCTCCGTCGACGACGATGTCCGCCGATCCCGAAGGTTCGTGGAGATCGAGTTGCAGCGTCGGCGGTACGGAGATGGACCATCGCGGGCGGTTCGGCCGTCGGCGTGGCCGGTCGGGTCGCCACGTCACCGTGTGGTGCGATCGATCGGTCGTCGCACCCAACGGGTGCCGTCGGCCTGCGACACTCCGGACGGTGTCGGTGAGACGCCGCGCGGCATCGGAAACCGTGAACAGCGCATGCCAGACGAGCCGGTCGAACCCGTGGTGGGTGGACGGGGGAGCGATCCTCCGACTCATCAGCGGTGCCGCAATCAGCGGATACGCGTCGCATCGCCAATGCTCGGTGATGCGAACCCGACGGTTCGCCTCGACCACCCAGGTCGAGGTGAGCTCGGGCCGATCCTCCGCGGCGCGAAGTGTCCGGACGAGGTGGACATCGCCATGATCGAACGTCCAGACGCAACCATCGGCCTCGAGGCGGACCGAGTTCGGCCGCACGGGGATGCCGTCGCAGCAGATCAGCGCGGTCCGATCCGCCATCCGGACCATGCCGCCGGTCGTGGCGAACAGCGAGATCGTGCCGTCGACGTGGGCGAGTCCGCACAGTCCCGGGGCGCCGACGAGGTGCCACGCAACGCCGGGGCATCGGGTGACCTCGACCTCGAACGCGGGCCGTCCGTTCCCGTCGGTCACCCATCGGCCGATGGTGGTGTCGGCCGTGTCGGGTTCGGGCTCTTCGGCGGTCACCGAGCGGGCATCCCTTCATCGAGGATCGAGTCGCCTCATGGTCGCGCAATCGACCGCACCGTGCCTGGCTGCTCGCCACGCACGCCGGTAGCGTCGGCACCGATGCCCACACCCCTCGACGATGCACGCGTGCAGCGCGAACTTCGCGACATCGTCGGACCGACCGGGGTGGTCGTCGACGCCGATCTGACCCGCCGGTATCGGACCGACTGGACCGGCCGCTTCTCGGCCGACTCGGCCGTCGTGGTGCGCCCGGGCGACGACGATCAGGTCGCCGCGGTTGTTGCGTTGTGCGGCGAACAGGGGATCACCATCGTCCCCCAGGGTGGCAACACCGGGCTCGTCGGCGGGTCGGTTCCCCTCCACGGTGAACTCGTCTTGTCCACCGAACGCCTGTGTGGAATCGACGAGGTCGATGCCACCGTCGGTCGGATCACCGCGGGTGCGGGCACGCCGCTCGCGTCGGTGCAGCAAGCAGCGCTCGCTGCGGGATGGCGCTACGGCGTCGACATCGCGAGCCGTGACTCGGCGGCGATCGGTGGGACCGTAGCGACGAACGCGGGTGGGCTGCACGTCCTGCGTCACGGCGCGACCCGGGTGAATCTCGCGGGCGTCGCGTTCGTCGACGGAACGGGCGCCGTCCACGCAATGAACCGCGCGACGCTGCGCGACAACACCGGCTACCACCTTCCGAGTCTGCTGTGCGGCAGCGAAGGAACGCTCGGGATCATCACGTCGGTGCGGGTCCTCCTCGTCCCCGACCATCGGTGTCGGACGACCGCGCTGGTGCGATTCCCGGACCCCCGTGACGCGGCGGTTGCCGTCGAATCGGTGCGCGGCACCCTCGCGTCGGCCGAAGCGGCCGAGGTGTTCTTCGCGCCCGGCCTCGAGTTGGTGTGCCGGGCCTTCTCCTTGCCACGACCCTTCGCCGAGACCGACGGCGGTTACGTGCTGGTCGAGGTCGCCGACGCCGACGACCGGACCGAATCGCTCGCCGCGGCGGTCGAATCGATGTCCGGTGTCGCGGACGTCGCCGTTGCCGCCGACACGAGCGGACGGGAACGACTCTGGCGCTACCGGGAGCGTCACACCGAAGCGATCTCGACCATCGGCGTGCCACACAAACTCGACATCGCGGTGCCACCCGGGACACTCGCCGAGTTCGTCGAACGGGTCCCCGCAGTGATCGCCGCCGTCGATCCGCACGCCACCGCCTGGCTGTTCGGTCACGGAGGTGAAGGTGCCATCCACGTGAACATCACCGGACCGCCGGTGGATGACGATGCAACCGACGACGCGGTGCTCGCACTCGTGACCGACCTCGGCGGTTCGATCAGCGCCGAACACGGGATCGGCACCGCGAAACGCCACTGGATCCCACGGATCGACAGCGCCGCGGATCGGACACTTCGTGCCCACATCAAAGCGGCATTCGACCCGTACGGCATCATGAACCCGGCGGTACTCGTCGACCCGCCGATGTAACGTCGTCGCGTGCTCGTCGGAACGGCATTCGAGGACTGGACCGGCGATGCCGAGTACCACGAGTACACCAAGGCGGCGAACCCGATCGTGCCGAGTCTGTCCCCGCCGGTTCCGATCCGATCGTTCCCCGCCTCGCTGCACCGGACCGACGAGAGTTGCGTCGCCACACTCGACCTGTCGGCCGAACTCGGCATCGACGACGGTCCCGCCACGAGCCCGGGGTTGTGCGCCGCGTTCCTCCACATCTGCCCCGGCGACCGGATGACAACCGCGCCCGTCGCAACGAGCGAGCTGTACCACGTCCTGCGTGGCGACGGGTTCTCTGTGGTCGACGGTGAACTCGTCGAATGGTCAACGGGCGACACGTTCGTGCTCCCGAGCGGTGCACGCTCGACCCATCACGCTCGGAGCGACACGGCGATGTACCACGTGACCGACGAGCCACTGCTTCGCTACCTCGGTGTCACCCCGTCGGTCCGTCGTTTCGGGCCCACGATGTTCCGAGCCGAAGCGACCCGCCATGAACTCGACCTGATTGCCGCGGCACCCCGTTCCGAAGACCGGAATCGCCTCAGCGTGTTGCTCGCCGGTGCCGCTCATCCGCGCACCCGGACCGCGACGCACGTGCTCTGGGCCATGTACGGCCTGCTGCCCGAGGGGGCCGTTCAGCGTCCGCACCGGCACCAGTCGGTTGCCCTGGATCTGATCCTGGACTGCGAGCCGGGGTGCTATTCGTTGCTCGGCGCGCGTATCGACGAGCACGGCGACATCATCGAACCCACGCGGGTCGACTGGGAACCGGGCGGCGCGTTCGTGACCCCGCCGGGCATGTGGCATGCACACGTGAACGAATCGGGCGCATCGGCGCACCTGTTCCCGGTCCAGGACGCCGGCCTGCAGACCTACCTGCGTTCGCTCGACATCCGTTTCACCCCGCCCCGGCCCGCACGCTGACCAAGGTCAGTGGCACGACCCGCCACCACGACCCCGACCGAGAAGTCCGCCCGGTTTCTTGACGTCGATCACACGCGGCGCCGGCGTCGGTGCTTCGGGTGCGACGATCACCTCCAACTCCGGATAACCGGCGTGCACGGCCGGTGCGATCACCCCCTGGACCGTGCTGGTCACCCCGCCGCAACCCGAACAGGCGCCGCTCATCGCGATCGTGACCCGATCGGGTGCAACATCGGTGACGGTGACCGTGCCGCCGTGGAGCCGGAGCAGCGGCCCCGCGGCCCGGTCGATGATCGCCTGGAGGTCTTCGCGGCGCACGCAGGTGGTCGGG
>JAFDWI010000289.1 GCA_018268545.1 Actinomycetota bacterium | reverse complement strand
GGTACAGGTACGGCAACATCACGTAGTACCCGGCGGTTGCAAGGCGGGATGCCATGTCCGCCAGCGCCGGACGGATCCCGGGTGCGTCCATCAGGTACAGCACGACCGGGTGCGGGCCGTCGCCCTCGGGATGGAACACGAACGTGGTCATCGGACCATCGGCGGTGTCGAGTTCGAGGCGTTGTTCGATCATGTGAGCCATCCTTCCACGAGGCACCTGCGGTGTCACCCACCCGACACCGGCGGCAGCACCGACACCACCGCGCCCGCGTCGAGCGGCGCGTCGCCGGTGACCGGTTCGTCGTCCACCCAGATCCTCGACGAGGCGAGCACCGCGGCGAACGCCTCACCGAAGCGGTCGACCAGCGCGTCGGTCACCCCGGCGACGTCGGACGCGTCGACCTCCACGCAGGATGCACCCCGGGCCGCGTCGCGCGCCGGGCCGAACAGCAGCACCGTCACCACACCGATCAGCCGCCGATCATCGACATCGACCGACGCGGCCGGATGAACCCCGGGTCGTTCATCCCGTGGCCCGGCAGCTTGCGCCACACCTCCTCGCGCAACGCGATCCCCAGATCCGCATCGGATGCGCCGGCACGCAGCAGGTCCCGCATCGACGATTCGCGTCGGGCGAACAGACAGTTGCGGGCCGCGCCGTCCGCGGTGATCCGCATCCGGTCACAGTTGCCACAGAACGGTCGCGTCACGCTCGCGATCACACCGATCGACCCGCCCCCGTCGGCGAACACGAACCGCTCGGCCGGCGCGGACGAATCGGCCGCGTCGACCGCCTCGAGCGGCCACACCTCGTCGATGGTCCGGATGATGTCGTCGCCGGACACCACGTCGGACCGCTTCCAGGCCTGCTCCGCATCGAGGGGCATGTACTCGATGAACCGCACGATCCGGCCCGTGCGCCGGGCGAACGCGGCAAAGTCCACGATCTCGTCGTCGTTCACGCCCGCCATGACGACCACGTTCACCTTCAACGGCACGAGCCCCGCAGCTTCGGCGGCGTCCATCGCGGCGAGCACCGTGTCGAGCGAACCACGGCGCCGGATCGACGCGAACCGTTCGGGTCGCAACGAATCGCACGAGATGTTGATGCGCTGCAGGCCCGCCGCGGCCAGCGACGCCGCTATCGGCGCGAGCCGGGTGCCGTTCGTCGTCAACGACAGGTCGTCGAAGCCGACATCCGCGAGCCGGGCGACGATCTCGACGATCTCACGCCGCAACAACGGCTCACCGCCGGTGAGCCGCAACGAGGTGATCCCCACGCTGTGAGCGACCCGAGCGATCCGGACCAGCTCGTCCACCTCGAGCAGCTGCGAATGGGGAAGGAACCGGGCGCCGACCTCGGGCAGGCAGTACGTGCACCGCAGATTGCACTCGTCGGTCACCGACAGGCGCAGATCCCGGTGCACCCGTCCGTAACGATCCACCAGCGGACCCTCGGTGGGCATCGCATCCAGCGCCGTGACACGGGGGCGCGACCGTGCCGGGTGCGGTCGGATCGACACCGGTGTGGCCGTCATCGCACCCCTTCGACGGCGTCGCAGCGGCCGATGCCGTCCGGTTCGGTCACAATCACGTCGACCGGGTCGCCGACGCCCACCGCCCGGCCGTGGGGGATCAACGCGAAGCCGTTCGCGCCCGCGGTCACCCGCAACTGATGCGAGCCCTGCCCACCCGCGGAACATACCCGCAACTGCTCGTCGGTGTCGCCGCAGGCCACGACCCGGACGACATGCAGCTTGCCGTCGTCCCACGGACCGAACGCCTCGGCGGCGACCGCCACCTCGGTGCGCGGTGCCCGGCCGGGCCGCCCGCCACGTCGAGCGAGCGCCGGGCGAACCAACAACTCGAAGCTGACCAGCGCCGAGACCGGGTTGCCGGGCAGACACAGCACCGGCACCCCGGAACCCTCCAGGACCGCGAAACCAAACGGTTTCCCCGGCTGGATCCGGACCTCCAACCACTCCACGGACTCGGGCGCAAGACGCGTCAACACCGCCTTGGCATGGTCGGCCGTACCGACGCTCACGCCACCCGAGGTGAGCACCACGTCACACCGGGTCGCCGCATCGGCCAACGCCGCTTCGAGCGCAGCCTCGTCGTCGCCGACGATGCCGAGGTCGACCGGGATCCCATGGGCTGTGCGGACCGCGGCGAGCAGCGCCGGACGATTCGCGTCGTGGATCTGCCCCGGTCCGGGCACCTCGGGCGCGACGACCAGCTCGTCACCGGTCGCGAGCACCCCGACTCGTGGCGCCGGGTGGACCGAGACCGACTCGACGCCCAGACCGGCCATCACGCCGACGTGGGCGGGCCCGACGACGCTGCCAGCGGTGAACACCACCAGACCCGCTGCGGTGTCGTCGCCCACGCCACGCACATACGCGCCCCGCTCGATCACCGGATGCACCTCGACGGTGTCACCCGCGAGGGTCGCCGCTTCGATCGGACAGACCGAATCCGCGCCGACGGGGAGCGCGCCACCCGTCGCGATCGCGACCGCCTCGCCAGGACCCACCGCAACCGTCGCCGGTCGACCGGCGCCCGAGGCGCCGACGATCGACAACCTCGCCGAACCACCGATGGTGTCCTCGGCGCGCAGCGCAAAGCCGTCCATCGCCGATGCCGCGAACGGCGGAACGTCACGCGGCGCGACCACCTCGGCGGCCAGGACCCGGCCGAGCGACTCGGCGATCGGCACGTCGGTCGGGGCGAGCGGTTCGATCACCGCGGCCAGACGAGCCCGTGCGACCTCGAGCTCGACCCACTCACCGGGACGTTCCATCACCGCACCGCGGCAACGGCCGGATCGGTCCGGTCGTGGCCCCACCCGGCGAACTCGTCGATGTCGACGAGTTCGTGCGCGCACGTCCCCCAACCCTCGCCGCCGTCCCACACCTCGTACTTCCAGATCGGCACGGTCGCCTTCACCGCGTCGATACAGAAGCGGGTCGCCGCGAAACACTCGTCGCGATGCGGTGTGGACACCGCCACGACGACCGCGACATCGCCCACCACCAGGCTCCCGACCCGGTGCACCAACACGATCCGTTCGATCTGGGGCCAGCGTCGCCGGGCGGCATCGGCGACCGCGGCGAGGCGAGGCTCCGCAGCGGTCGGGTGCGCCTCGTAGTCGAGCCGGACGATGCCCCGTCGCCCTTCGGCATGGTCACGGACGACCCCACAGAACGATCCGATCGCGCCCGCCGCGTCGGCGGAACACCAGGCGATCAGCTCACCCACGTCGATGGCACGATCGGTGACCGCGACGCGACAACACAGATCGACAGGCACGTCGATCAGGCTAACGGCGCCCGGCCGCAACCCCCGCGACCACACCCGAACCCCGGACCCCGTGATCACCGACCCCGAACCTCCATCGCCAAAGGGGGCTCATACGTGGAGAACGCGGTCGCCCGAACCTGGCCCGGATCGCCCGATCATCGGGCCGGTTCGACACGGACGTGATGGGCGCGTGCGACATCTGCAAGCGTTTCGTCGAAAGTTGCCAGCGCCGACCCGGTCGTCATCGCGGTATGGAGTGCGCAGCAATCCGGAAGTTTGAGCCGTGACCGTGCACGCAGTGTCGCCAACTGGAGCGGTTCGTCCTCGGATCGGTCCGCGACGCGGATGCCGATTGCGTACAGGTCATCGAGGAGTTCCCGGCCGCGGCCCACCCGGGCACCACCGACGAGCACCTCTGCCAAGTTCAACGGATGCATCACGAAATCATCCGCCGAAGCGTGCAGAAACGCGGTCGCCACCTCGTGATGGGCATCGCTGCTCGAAAGATGAGCGATCACCAAACTCGCGTCGAGCGTGATCACTCGGGCCAATCGTCGCGGAGGCTCGAGAGATGGTCCCGGTGGAACACGCTGTCATATTTGCCAGATGTCGAAGCGATCGCGTCCCGCCTCCGGGCAATCTCGTCGCTTCGCTCTTGTTCCACCGTCGCACCACCTGCGCGGACGAGGCGCAGCAACAGTTTGGACCTCGGCTCGTTCGGCCAACGTCGTGCAGCGGCATCGAGTGCCCGTTCGATCTCCGGAGTTTCGGTGACCTGGTACCGGGGCCGTGTTGTCGGCATCGCCACAAGTGTAACACTTCGAAATCGGTGACACACCACGATCGATGCATGCGAACCGTGTGACCCCCGACACGTCGGCGGCGGACACCTCGCAACCACCCACGTCTCGGAACGACGCATCTAGGCTCGACCCCATGTCGTTGGCCGCCCGTGTCATCACGGTCTCGGATTCGTCCGCGGCGCACCGACGCGAAGACCGCTCCGGGCCCGCCCTCGTCGAGTTGTTGCGCGCCGCGGGCTACGACTGTGACCCACCGACCGTCGTCGCCGACGGGATCGACTCGGTACGTACGGCGTTGCGCACCGCGACGGAGGGATTCGCCGGGTTGATCGTCACGACCGGCGGCACGGGGTTCGCCCCCCGGGACGTGACCCCGGAAGCGACCCGATCGGTGATCGAACGCGAAGCACCCGGGCTCGCCGAAGCGAGCCGCGCAGCGAGCCGTCTCGGGATGCTCAGCCGCGGGGTCGCCGGTATCGCGGGGCGCTGCGTGATCCTCAACGTGCCCGGATCCCTCGCCGGTGCCACCGAGTCGGTGGAAGCGGTGCTCGATCTGCTGTCGCACGCGGTCACGCTGGCGGCCGGTGACCACGGCCCCCATCCGGGCGGAGCCGACCACACCCATCGGTGACGGGGCACGGCTACTCGGCGCGGACCCACACGCCGGACTTGCCACCTACCTTGCGCCACAGCGCGACGTCGACCAGACGGGCCGCCGGGTCGAGATGTCGGAGCTCCTGGACGAGCACCAGACCGGTGATGCTGCACGCGGTGAGCGCCTCCATTTCCACACCGGTCGGCGCCACGACCTTCGTGGTCGCCTCGACGTCGATCACGCCGCCCGACGACGGAGCCGACACGTCGACGTCGACGTCGATCAGATGGATCGGGTGACACAACGGGATCAGATCCCACGCGATCTTCGCGGCGTTCGCTCCGGCGACCCGGGCACGAACCACCAGGTCACGTTCACGTAGTACCGCTGCGGCGTCGAAGTCGCCGACGACCCGGCCCCGGGCGACCGCCACCCGAGCGGTCCACGGCTTCGCGGTCACGTCGACCATACGGGCGCGACCGGCCGCGTCGAGATGGGTGAGGCGGCGCTCGTCGGTCACGCCCACGATCTTGGTCGATCCCGTCCCCGGCTTCCCCCACGAGCCCGGCACCGACCCCGTGAACTTGCAAGTACGGCTTTCGTTGCCTAGACACCTTGCATGAGCGACTCTCTGAGCACCGGCGAGGCCGCCGCACTGTTGGGCACCAGCGTCGACACCGTCCGACGATGGTGCGACGAAGGGCGTCTCGGGCACTCCCGCGACGCCGGTGGCCGACGACTCGTCGACGGCGCCGATCTCGCCCGCCTGTTGGCCGAGATCGCGGCACCGAGTCGGACCGCCACCGGACCGGTCGTCGCCCGCAGTGCCCGCAACCGTTTCCCCGGCCTGGTGACCGGCGTGGAACGCGACGGCGTGATGGCCAAGGTGACCCTGCAGGCCGGACCCCACCGGATCACCTCGCTGATGACCCGCGAAGCCGCCGACGAACTCGGACTGGAACCCGGCGTGCTCGCCGTCGCGGCGGTCAAGTCGACGAACGTGATCATCGAGGTTCCCGCGGGAGTGCGAACATGACGTTGCGCCGCAGTCGGCTGATCGTCGCCGCCGCGATGCTCGCCGCCGCGACGTGTGCGTCGTGCGCATCGCCGTCGACACCGTCGACGAGCCCGCCTTCGTCGCCCGGCGCCGATGCGACCACGGCGCCCGCCCCGGCGACCACGGCATCCGACGACTGTCGGGTCGACCACGACATCGCAGCACCCGATCGCGACACCGTCACCGGGTCGATCCGGGTACTGGGCGCCGCCTCGCTCACCGGAGCCTTCGGCGCGCTCGCCGATGCGTTCGAACGCGCCCAGCCCCGAGCCCACGTGGAAACCTCGTTCGGCGCCTCATCGGGCCTGGTCGCCCAACTCGGCGCCGGTGACGGCGCCGATGTGCTCGCGACCGCCGACACCACGACGATGAACCGAGCGGTGGCAGACCACAGCGTCACCGCCCCGGCCACCTTCACCTGCAATTCGATGGCGATCATCACCGCCAAGGGAAACCCGTTGCACATCACGGGGCTCGCCTCGCTGGCACGCTCGGACGTGCGTTTCGTGCTGTGCGCCGCCGAGGTTCCCTGCGGTCGGCTCGGACGCGAGGTCCTCGCGAGGGTCGGTGTCCGCGCCCGGCCGGTCGGATCCGAAGCCGACGTGAAAGCCGTGGTCGCCAAGGTCGGCCTCGGCGAGGTCGACGCAGGCATCGCCTATGTGACCGACGGCCGGGCCGCCGGTGACACGTTGACGACGATCCCGATCCCAGCGGCGCAGAACGTCACCACGGCGTACCCGATCGCGGTGGCCACGCACGCCGGCAACCCCGCGACCGCACGGGCGTTCATCGCGTTCGTCCGATCCACCCAGGGCCGCAAGATCCTCGATGACCACGGATTCACCGGGTAGCACCGACCCCGCCCCCTCGGTGGCCGCACGCCCCAGACGGGTCCCGCATCGGCCCGGCGCGCTCGCCGTCGTGCTCGCCACGATCGCCGTCGCGTCGTGTGTGCTCCCGATCGTCGGCCTGGCATGGCGCGCCCCGTGGGCGTCGCTCGGATCCCGGCTCGGCCGAAGCGACGTCCGCGGTGCGCTCGTGTTGTCGCTGATCTCCTCGACGGCCGCGACGCTCGTCGCGTTCACCGTCGGTCTACCGCTCGCCTGGATCCTCGCCCGCTTCGAATTCCCGTTGCGTCGTGTGGTGCGATCCGTGGTGATCCTGCCGATGGTCCTCCCACCCGTCGTCGGCGGCCTCGCGTTGCTGTCGATGTTCGGGCGCAGCGGCCCGGTCGGGCGGGTGCTGTTCGACTGGTTCGGGCTCACGATCCCCTACACGATCTGGGCGGCGATCATGGCCGAGACGTTCGTCGCGTTGCCGTTCTTCGTCGTCACCGTCGAAGCCGGGTTCCGTGGGACGCGACGCGATCTCGAAGAAGCCGCCGCGACACTCGGCGCCTCGCGATCGGTGACGTTCCGCCGCGTCACCCTCCCGCTCGTGCGGCCCTCGCTGGTGGCCGGCGCGGTGCTGTGCTGGGCGCGTGCCCTGGGCGAATTCGGGGCGACGATCACCTTCGCCGGGGACTCACCGCGGACCGACACGATGCCACTGCGGATCTTCCTCACCTTCCAGACCGATCCGGGAGGCGCGATCGCACTCGCGCTGGTCCTGGTCGCCGTGTCGCTCGCGGTGCTCGTCGCGTTGCGCGAACACTGGCTGGGCGGCCTCCGATGACCGCCACCCGAGCCGCGCCGACGCCGCCGGGTGTGGAACTCGACGGCCGCGTGCACCTCGGCGGGCTCGACCTCGCCGTGGCTCTGGAGGTGCCGACCGGGTCCACGCTGGTGATCACCGGCCCGAACGGCGCCGGCAAGACCACGCTGCTGCGGATCATCGCCGGGCTCGTCGCGCTCGACGCCGGGCATCTCGTCGTGGGCGGCACGACCTGGGACGACGCGGGCCGCGACATCTGGCGTCCACCCGCATCGAGATCGGTCGGGTTCGTCTTCCAGGACCACGCCCTGTTCCCGCATCTCACCGCGGCCGAGAACGTCGCGTTCGGCCTGCGCGCGCGACGAATTCCGGCTCGTGCAGCGCTCACGACCTCGCAGCGATGGCTGGAGCGTGTCGGGCTCGCCGATTACGCGTCGTGCCGACCCGGTGAGCTCTCCGGCGGCCAGAGCCAGCGGGTCGCGCTCGCACGCGCCCTCTGCTTCGGGCCGGACGTGCTGTTGTTGGACGAACCGTTCGCTGCGCTCGACCCGGCCGCACGCAGCGACGTGCAACGACTGCTCGCCGACCCGGCGTGTGCCCCGCCGATGCTCCGCGTGGTCGTCACCCACGACCCGGACGACGCAGGCGCGCTCGGCGGCCGGACCATCCGCGTCGTCGACGGCCGGATCGTCGAAGGGTGAAACCCGGAACCGGTCGACCCGGCCGGCGGGGCGAGAACGTCCGCGAACGCACCGGCGTTCAACCGGGTTTCGGGACACCTCCGGCAACCTGCATCGTCGCATCGCCGTCGGCGGCGAGCTTCGCTCCCAGGGCCCGCCAACGCCGAGGGTCGTGGCGCAGCTCGAGATCCAGGAACGCGATCACCGTCGGCGCGAACGAGGGCGACACCAGGATGCCGACATGGGTCGCGTCGGGGAAGGTCGCGAACGCACGCGGCACCTTGGTGAACGAATCGAAGGTGTGCACCGAACTGTCGTAGGGGACGGTCTTGTCCTTCTGGCCGTGCAGGAGCAGCAGCGGGAGGTCCGAGGGCGGATCGTCGTAGTTGTCCGAGGTGTCCGACGCGGGGAACAGCAGCCCGCTGACCGCGACGACCGCGGCGATCTTCGTGTTGCGACAGCACGAGTTGTAGAAGAACAGCGATGTGATCGCCCCGAGCGAATGGCCCCCGACCGCGACCACCGCAGGGGCGAGATGCCCGCCGAGCAGTCCGCCGTCCGCGGTCCCCTGGGCCTCCAACTGGTCGATCACGAAGGACACGTCACCGGGTTGGTTCACGACCTGACCGAGGTTTCCCCAACCCTTGGGGCCCGAGGTGAGCGGAAAGGTCGGGAGTGCGACGACGTACCCGGCCGCCACGATCTGCTTGACGACACCGACGTAGGCGGGTCCGCTCGCGGTGACCCCGTGGGCGAACACGAACAACGGGAACCGACCCGGCGCGATCCGATGACCGTTCGCGACCGCGTCGTCGTGCCGGTTCGTCGTCGGGTACAGCACCACCGTCGGAAGGACCCGGTCGTCCTTGGCCGGCACGTCGTTCTTGGGGTCGGCGTCAGTGCCACGGGTCCGATCGACCAACAGGATGTCCCGCCTCCCGACGCCGTAGCCGACGCGACCCGGTGTGACCGGTGCCAGCGGCGACCCGATCGTCGTGGTCGTCGCGGCCCCCGACGACGCGGTGGTCGAGTGCGACGACGAACACGACGCCATGACCGCCGCGGCAATCAACACGGCGACGACACGGGTCCAGCGGCCAGGGCGGGTCATGGCCGAGAGCGTAGGGGACCCGCCGACCAGGCGACACGACCTCGGTACGATCGGCGCCATGGACGAACCGATCCGCCTCGCGCGCGCCGACCACGAGGCCGAACTCGCCCGCCTGCAGACCGAACTGGTCCGGATGCAGGAATGGATCGTCGCCACCGGTCATCGCCTCGTCGTGCTGTTCGAGGGGCGGGACACCGCCGGCAAGGGCGGGGCCATCCAACGGATCGCCGCTCGGCTCAACCCCCGGACGTGCCGCGTGGTCGCACTCGGTGTCCCCACCGATCGTGAACGCACCCAGTGGTACTTCCAGCGCTACATCACGCACCTGCCCGCTGCAGGTGAGATCGTGCTGTTCGACCGCAGTTGGTACAACCGTGCCGGGGTCGAGCGGGTCATGGGGTTCTGCACCGACGACGAGTACACCGAGTTCCTCCGCACCTGCCCGCACCTGGAGGCCGAACTGATCCGTTCGGGGATCCAGCTCGTCAAGTACTGGCTCTCGGTCAGCGACGCCGAACAGGAACGACGGTTCCAGGCTCGGATCGACGACCCGGCGAAGCGGTGGAAGCTGTCGCCGATGGATCTTCAGGCCCGGGCGCGGTGGGTCGACTACGCCGAAGCCAAGGACGCGATGTTCGCCGCCACCGACACCGACACCTCACCGTGGTTCGTCGTCGACGCCGAGGACAAGCGGATCGCGCGCCTGAACCTGATCTCCCACCTGTTGTCGCTGGTGCCGTACGAACCGATCGAGCATGCGCCACTGGAACTTCCCCCCCGCCAGAAACGCGCCTACGAGCGCCCACCGGTGGATGCCCAACGTCGGATCCCCGAGCGGTACACGCGCGCCTGAGGTCGCCACGGCCGCCCGGGCGCCTTCAGGGAACCGGTGACGCCGTGATCTTGGCCCACGCCCGGTCCAGCGCCTGGACGAACCGTTCGATCGGCTGTGCGCCGGGAATCGCGAAACGCCCGTCGACGAGGAAGAACGGCACACCGGTCACACCCAACTGATGGGCACGAAGCTCGTCCGCGCGCACCTCGGCCCCGTACGTGTCACCCCCGAGCACCGAGGCGACCTCGGCCGCGTCGAGCCCGACGGCGACCGCCCGCTCGACGAGCGCGTCGTGGTCGGCCACCGGCATCCCCTCGGCGAAGTAGCCGCGCAGGAACGAGTCCAGCAACTCGTGCTGACAGCCACGGACGAGGGCGAGCTGCAAGAGCCGATGCGCATCGAAGGTGTTGCCTGCCCGCGCCCGATCGAAGTCGAAGGTCAGACCGTCGAGTGCGGCCACCTCGACCATGTGGTCGTTCATCCGTCGGGCCTCGTCCACACTCAGCCCGTACTTGGCCGCGAGATGATCGGTCATCGAACCCCGCCGTCGGGCAGGCGCGTTCGGATCCAGTTCGTAACTCCGGTAGACGACCTCGACATCGCCTGCGTGTGCGAAATCCTCCAGCGCACGTCGAAAGCGCGCATGACCGACCGCGCACCACGGACACACCACGTCAACCCAGATCTCGACCAACATTTCCGGTGACTTCCGATCGTCTCGACGAGGTGCCACACCCTGTGGCACCGCACGGGTCAACCATCACCGACGCCTTCGGCATTCCCGTTAGCGTGGAACGTGATGCCGGACCTGCACGACACCGCGGGAGAACGACTCCGGGCCGACAACCAGCGCTACACCACGGGCCGCCGCGCCATCGTGGACGCACTCGCAGCTGCTGAAGGCCCCTTGACGATGCAGGAACTGCTCGACGCCTGCGACGGCCTCGCCCAGAGCTCGGCGTATCGGAACCTCACCGTGCTCGAACGCAACGGTGTCGTCCGACGCTTGAGTGCCCTGGACGAGTTCACCCGCTACGAGCTCGCCGAAGCCTTCAGCGAACACCACCACCATCTGGTGTGCGGCACGTGTGGCCGCATCGAGGACTTCGTGATGCCACCGTCGCTGGAAGCGAGCCTGGAAGCCGGGCTCGACTCGGTCGCCGCCGCGCACGGCTTCGGCGACGTCACCCACGAACTCGACCTCGTCGGAACCTGTGGACGCTGTTCGGCGTCGAACACCGCGCCGCCCGGCGCGCTCAGCTGGCCAGGTTCGCGACGACCCGTTCGATGATCCCCGAGTCGACCGTCGCATCGAACTTCCGGGCGAACAGGTCGTCGCTGGCCGCGAGCGCGTCGTAGTCGTCGCTCCGCCAGATCCGGGGCACCTCGACCGGATCGGTGAAATCGATGTGGCGAAGATCGTCGCACCGGATGCGCGACGCGAACGGCGAGTTCAGCACGATCGTGTGGAAGAACGTCTCGTCGGGCATGTCGGTCGTGCGGAAGTACCGGACCCACGCCGGATTCCGTCGCACGAAGCCGGCGACGTACTCGACGATGTCGCGTGGCAACGTCCAGTAACCCGACCCGCCGAACGGGGTGACGTCGAAGGGCAAACCGGGCGGGATCAGACCGGCGAAACGGCGCCGCCCGATCGACAGGTGGCGACGGTGCGTGTGCAGGAACATCGACGAGAACCGGGTCATGCCGCCGCCGGACCACAGGTCGTCGGGGAGCGAGAAGTACTCGATGAACCCGTCGCCGTCGGCCTCGTCGAGGCGTCGGCGGATCTCGTCGTTCGACTTGATCGGAAGATCCTGACCCGTGATCACCGACAGGTGATCGAAGGGGATCCGGGAACCGAGCAGATGGTCGATCCCCCGAAGCGTGGACCGCACATGCCCGAAGCTCCGGTACGGGCTCGAGTGGCGAGGCAGGAAATGGACGTTGCGTCGCCCCACAAGGGGACGCCACATCGCCTCGAACGTGGCGTCGTCGGTGGCCCGGTCCACCGAGATCACGATCGACGTGGTCGGCTCGTCCAACGCGTCGACCAACGTGACGAGTTGCCCGGGGTAGCGGTACGCCGAGATCACATAGGCGAGGCGAACCTCATCGGTGCGGCTCACCGGGCCACCCGCGGCTCGCGCCGCACGTACAACGAGCACTTGCCGGCCCGGTCGATCCTCCGGAAGACCTCGGCCACGACCCGGCTCGCCTGTTGCGAACCTCGCCGACTCGACGCGTTGTCCTCGTCGAAACCGACATTGCACAGGATCAGCACATCCGCGGTGCGCACATCGTCGGCCAACCGGCCGCCTTCGGTCCGGGCGATCCGTGGATGGAAGTCGTAGAAGTGCGTCGTCTGTGCATAGCGGGGCAACAACGTGTAGAAGCTGCCGTCGGTGTAGCTCGGGCGGTCGAGGTCGGCGGGTCCGACGAACAGCACGTCACCGGGTCGCGCGATCCTCGCCGCGGCGTCGACGATCCTCCGGTGCGCCGAAGCATCGGCGGTGTCGCGGAAATACCAGACCGCGCCTCTGGTGGCGACCGGGTAGGTCGCGGTGTCGGTGATCCGGCTGCGCAGGTCACGCACCGTGGCACGTGCCACGAACTTCGGTCGGATCCCGGCGACCAGGACCACCGCGAGCGCGATCGCGAGCGCTTCGCGTCGACCCGGGCGGTCACGCCACAACCCCGTCCGTCCGACCAGTTCGTGGAACACCGGCACCGAGACCGCCAACGGCACCATCGTCACGTACACCACGTGCACCGGATCGGCTCGTTGGAAGTACTCGGGAACCAGACACAGCCCGATCACCCCCGACCCGATCAACGCGACGCGCCTCGGGCCCCGCGCTCCGGTGATCCCCAGGATCACCGCACCGACCGACACGGCGATACCGGCGAGCGCCAGGATCCCGGTACCGGCGAGCCCCGGATGCCACCCGAGGTGCCGTTCGGAGGCGACGCTCGTCGCGTCGGTCACCAGGTTCCGCCACGTCGCGCCGAGGCCCGCGCCGATCACCGGCCACAGATACGGCACGAGCCCGACCGCACACGCCACCCACGCAACCGGCCGCACGGCGCGGACACCCATGAGCACGACGAGCAGCACCACCACGAAGATCGCGAAGTCCGGGCGCAACCCGATCGCCAGCGCGCCCGAGAGTCCGACCGCCCACGCGGCACGCGTCGGTGAGAGGTCGCTCACCGCGAACGCGACCATCGCGACGAAGGCCGCGACGGCACCCATGATCGGCAGTGCCGTCATCGACACCGCGCCGATCGACACCGCGATGACGCCCATCGCCACGCCGATCGCGAAGCTCCACCTGCGCCCGACGAAGTACAACGCCACACCGACCCCGGCCACATAGGCCGCACCGACCGCACGCTCGACGGCGAGCGTCGCACCACCGACCCGATACACCCCGGCCGGCACCAACAGCGACAACGGCCCGTAGAACCAGTCGAAGTCACGCCCCGGGATCGCGCCGTGGTTCACCCGAGCCGGCGCCTGCAACATCATCGCCTCTTCCATCGACCACGCCGGGCCGTGCAGACGAACCCACCACAGCATCGCGGCGAGCACACAGATCACCGCAACCGCGGTCCGGTCACGCTGCCACCACACGCCGGTGCGCGGCGCCGACGACGGGGACAATGGCGAGGGCTCATCGGGCGGGCGACCCGCGCGGGATGCGTTCATGGGATCGTCGTCGGTCGAGCGACCGGATCGTTCGCTTCGACCGACATGATCGTACCGGTACCGCTGCACGGCTTCTGCTCAGGAGTGGATCGACGCCTGCAGCACCACGGAATTCTCGGTGAACTCGTCGACCCGTACGTACACCGTCACCTTCCAGGTGCCCGCCACGGTGAACAACGTCCCGTTCGTCACGTAGTGGCCCGGCCCCGCGCGGCGCAGATCCTCGAAGATCGGTCCGAGGCCGAATTTCGTCTGGGTGAACGAGACCGACATCGACTGCACGTGATCGTCGGCCCGACCGTGTGCGTCGAGCAGGTAGACGTGCAGCGCGGTCGGACCGGTGCGTGCCGGGTCGATCACCAGGTTCACGCTCCCCGAACCGATCTTCGCGGTCGCCGAGTAGACCGCCCGGCTCGCGACCGCGGTCCGGGCCGGGACCGAATCGACGAGCACGCCGGTGACACCGAGCACCGCGACCATCGCGAAGGCCTCGGCGGCCAGCGTGCGCCTCAGGTAGGTCCAGCGCAGGCCGCGATCCGGTCGCGCCGACACCGCCGGTACGAGTCGATACCGGTTGAACGCTCCGAGGGCTGCGAGCACGACGAGCAACACGATCTTCGCGATCACCATGCGCCCGTACGCCGTCGAGGTCAGACCCCGGATCGACCCGACCTCGATGAACGCCAGCACCCCACCGGCGACACCGACCGCGAGGATCGTGAACCCTGCGAGTCGCGAGAACACGGCAACCTCGCCGGCCGCGACCGCCGCGTCGGAGGGCGGCTCGGACCGGCGGTGT
>JAFDWI010000288.1 GCA_018268545.1 Actinomycetota bacterium | reverse complement strand
TCCCAGGTAGGCGTCGTCCCAGTAGATCTCCGACTGGGTGCCGAAGCGGTTGTTGGGGATCTCCTTGAGGTTCACGTAGAACACGAGCTGCTGGGAACCGGGCTGCCCACCGAACTTGAACCGTTCCCACGACGTCTTCACCGTCGAGTCGATGACGCCGTCGCCGGCGAAGAACGACTTGGAGTTCTGGTCGTCGGACGTCCAGGTGAACCCACCCGGTTCGGCGACGTAGCCGGTCAACTCGCCGTCCTGGAACGTCACGAGCGCGTACCCCTCGGGCACGATCAGTTTCGAACCGTTGGTGATGATGTTCGCCGAGCCCTTCGTGTTGGATCCGCGACCCTCGTTCTGTCCTTGGGGAACCCCGGGGAACAGTGCGGCGGTGGGTGCCAGCCCCGGCGGCGGCATCAGGAAGTCCTTCCACTGGTCCGCCATGGTCCCGCCGAGCGCTCCGGCGAATGCTTTGATGAATGCCACTGCAAGCTCCCGTTCCGATTCCCGTCGAGACGAATCACCATCGGTGTGAAACGCGCCGCGAGAATACCAGCCGAGACGGGCGGTACGTGCCGGATGTCGAACCGAACCGCCGCGGACGAATCCGCCCCGCTTCGCCCCGGGCGTCCATCCACGGCGAGAGGGTGATCTGGCGGCCAGACTGTGGCGATGACCGGCACCGAACCCGCCGCACCGCAACCTGGTTGGCGCCCCTTCACGCTCACGGATCCCCACGCGCTCGGCCTGCCCGATGACATCGTCTACGGGGCGACGATCCCCGGCGAATCCGAGCTGCGACTCATCGGTGATCTCGAGGGTCGGCGGATCCTCGAGTTGGGTTGTGGCGCGGGACACAACGCGATCCGGATGGCGATGCGCGGGGCGCGCGTCATCGCCGTGGACCCCGACGCCGAACAGATCGACCGGGCCCGAGCCGCTGCGGACGCAGCGGAGGTCAAGGTCGAACTGCATGCCGGTGAACTCGCCGACCTCGCGTTCCTCCGGGCCGACGGGATCGACGTCGTGCTGTCGGCGTACGGGCTCGTCGGGGTCGACGACGTCCCGCGTCTGATCCGCCAGGTTCACCGCGTCCTCAAACAAGAAGCGCCGCTGATCATCTCGCTGCCACATCCTGCACTGCGCATGATCGACCCGATCATCGGCGGCTCGTTGCAGATCCGTCGGTCCTGGTTCGACCAGTCGCCGACGGTCGCCGAGTTGTTCACGATGTTGTCGCGTAACAACTACCGGGTCGATGTGCTGGCCGAGCCGGCCGCCGAGCCGGATCTCGCCGCGTCGTCGGGTTGGACCGACGCGCTCCGGGCCGTCCCACCGACAATCATCATCCGGGCACGCAAACAGGGGCTCTGACACCCCTGCCGGGCGCGCTCCGTCACGTCCGGCCTATGCTGGACGGCACCGGAGGGGAGTATCCCCGAGCGGCCGCAACGTCAACACGGCGTACCGGGAAGTCCGACTTCTCGCAACGCCCGGGGCGGTCGGTCCTCATCTCGTGTGAGGGCGGAGAGACCTCCGGCTGAGTTCGATGCAATCGCACGCAGCCGGAGTTCCCATGCCCCTCGGTCCGTTCACGAACCCGATCGTCTCGACCACCGCGTCGACGGATTTCGCCCAGTTCGACGTCGCGCTCTGGCAATGGCTGGTCCTGGTGGCCGTGATCGCGACGTTGGTCGTCGCCGACCTGGTGGTCCTGCATCGCAAGCCCCACGCGGTCACCGTGCGCGAAGCGGCGATCGAGACCGCCGTGTGGGTTGCGATCGGCCTCGGTTTCGCCGGGGTGATGTTGTGGTGGCACGGCGGGCGGGCCGCCACCGAATACGTCTCGGGCTACGTGATCGAACAGTCCCTGTCGATCGACAACGTGTTCGTGTGGGCGCTCATCTTCACGCACTTCGCGGTGCCACGGGAGTACCAGTTCCGAACGCTGTTCTGGGGCGTGTTCGGGGCACTCGTGTTCCGGGCCGCGTTCATCTTCGCTGGTGCCGCGCTGATCCGCGACTTCGCCTGGATGCTCGTGGTGTTCGGACTGTTGCTGATCGGTTCGGCGTGGAAGGTCGCCTTCGGGGCGTCCGCCGGTGTGGACCCGGGCCGCAATGTCGTCATCCGGGCAATCAGCCGGTTCGTTCCGACGACCCCGGACTACGACGGCCAGCGACTGTTCACCCGTGTCGACGCCAAATGGTTCGCGACCCCCCTGTTCGCGGTCCTGGTCATGGTCGAGACGACCGACATCGTCTTCGCGGTCGACTCGGTCCCGGCGATCCTCGCGGTCTCCCGGGAACCGTTCATCGTGTTCTCGTCGAATGCGTTCGCGATCCTGGGACTCCGCTCGGTGTACTTCCTGCTCGGCGGGATGCAGGACCGGTTCCGGTATCTCGACAGCGGACTCGGCGCGATCCTGTTGTTCGTCGGATCGAAGATGCTCGTCGGCTACTTCACCGGTTGGCACCCGGCAACGTGGTTCTCCCTGGTGGTGATCCTCGGCCTTCTCGCCGGTGCGGTCGTCGCATCGCTCGTGGCGGATCGCCTCGACCGACCCGTGACCGGCCCGGATTCGGGCTGATCAACCGCCGTTGCGAACGGCCCACCATGCATCGAGACGGGCATACGCCTCGGCCTCATCCAGCGGCCCTTCATCCAGGCGGACCTCGAGCAGCATCGCGAGCGCGGCGCCGACGTCGCGACCGGGTCCGATCCCCAGGTGGGCCATGATCTGATCCCCGTCGAGATCGGGCCGGATCGACGCGAGCTGCTCGGCGGCGTCGAGCTGGGCGATGCGCGCTTCGAGTTCATCCATGCGCCGCGCGAGACGGTCCGCCTTGCGTTGGTTGCGCGTCGTCACGTCACAGCGTGTCAACTCGATCAGGTCGGCCAGGTCGTCACCGGCGTCCCGCACGAATCGCCGAACCGCCGAATCGGTCCAACCCATCCCGTAGGTGTGGAATCGCAGATGCAGGAAGACCAGTTTGCGGACGCGGTCGATGTCGTCGGTCGAATAGCGCAGTGCCTTCATGCGCGCCCTGGCCATGCGGGCGCCGACGACCTCGTGGTGATGAAAGCTGACGCCGTTGTCGGCAAAGGCGCGGGTCGCCGGCTTCCCGATGTCGTGCAGCAGCGCCGCGAGACGCAGAAGGCGACGTGGGCTCGCATTCGCGACGACGGCGATCGTGTGGGCGAGCACGTCCTTGTGCCGGTGGATCGGATCTTGTTCCAGGCGCATGCCCGCCAACTCGGGCAGGAACTGATCCGCCAGGCCGGTGTCGACGAGGAACCACAGGCCGACGCTCGGGTCCTCGACGACCAGCAGCTTGTCGAGTTCGTCTCGGACACGTTCGGCGGACACGACCACGAGGCGATCGGCCATCGCCGTCGCAGCCGCCGTGAGTGCCGGTTCCGGGACCAGGTGGTGGCCGGCGATGAAGCGGGCCGCACGCATCATCCGCAGCGGATCGTCCGAGAAGGACTCTTCGGGCGACAGGGGTGTCCGAAGGGTTCCTGCGACGAGGTCGTCCGCGCCGCCGTACGGATCGATCAGCTCGGGCACCGCGCCGGACACGTCCATCGCCATCGCATTGACGGTGAAGTCACGTCGGGCGAGGTCGTCGACGATGTTCGACGAGAACGTCACCTCCGGCTTGCGTGAGTCGGGACGATACGCCTCGCCACGGTGCGTGGTGATCTCGATGCGCCGACCTGCCACGAACCCACCGATCGTGCCGAAGCGCTCGCCCTGGGTCCACACCGCGGTCGCGACCCCGTCGAGGAGCGCCTTGATCTGGGTCGGGCCGGCGTCGGTCGTGAAGTCCAGGTCGAGCTTCTCGTCGTCCAGGTCCCGCCCGGCGAGCAGGTCGCGCACGATCCCGCCGACCAGGTAGAGCCGGTGACCGGCCGCGGCGAATCGTGCTCCGAGCGGGGCGACTTCATCCAGGATGGGACGGAACCGGGCGGGAATCACGACGTGTCAGGGTACCGCCCGACCGACACCCGCCTACGAGTCGAACCCGAGCGCGGCCAACTGCTCGCAGGCTTCGGCGCTCGACCGGTACGCGATCCGATGCACCGGCACCCCTTCCGCGAGCCGCACAAGTGTCTCCAGACCGGGCGTTCCGACGTAACGGAGGTTCAACGTGCTCCCGACCAGTTGCACCAACGCGTCGGTCGTTTCGAGCCGCTGCACCGCAGGTTCACCGTCGGAGCCGACATAACACGGGCTGACGATCGCTGCGGGTGGGTCGAGCGGTTCGTCGAGGATGACCGCCTCGGGGTTGATCCGTCGCACCGCGACGTCGCCCGCGATCTCGGCGCCGAGGCCGAGGACGACACAACTTGCCGCGTCGAGGTCGATCGGCTTCGCACAGGGCAGGACCATGGTGTCCTCACAGCGGATCGTGGCGGATTCGTCGCCCCCGTAGGCCCAACCTCGCCGGACGAGCAATCCGGCGAGGGTCGATTTCCCGCTTCCCGGATCGGCCGGGAAGATGACGGTGTCACCGGTCGGCGATCGCAGGGTCGCGGCGTGCAGGACAGCATCGGTGAGCGTACGTGCGACAAAATCGTTCACGACCGTCACGAGTTGCCCTTCGAGCTGGGCCCGGTCGGTGAAGAGCCATTCGGTGTCGGTGACCAGGCGGATCGAACCGTCCGATTCGGCAACCATGGTGAACTCGGCCGTCGGTGCACCTGACGAGGCGAGCCCGATGATCGCGTCCACGAGGCTCGGCAAGGCCGGGTCGGTGCTCGTGAAACGGATCCGATGCGCCCCCACGCCTTGCACGGTCGTCGACATCCCGTCGACGAGGGGGCCGACCGGAGCGGAGGGAATTGCCAGGTCCGGCGCGGCCGTGTCACGTCCGATGAACCCGGTCGTCGAGAAGTCTTCGAGCGCACGTTCGACGTCGGAGCGGATCCGATCCTCGGGTACGTTCGCCGCATCGGACCATTCGACGACGGCCGCGTCGAAGCTTGCGCCACCGACGCACTCGGCCAGCACGGCGGCACCGGTCGGGTTGAGGAACGACAGTTGTTCGGTGACCAGGTCGTAGACGACCCCGCCGTCACCGGTAGCGGCGAACAAGATCCCCGGAGACACCTCTGGGAACCGCCCCCGATCGGTCAGATGACGGCGCGACGAATCGATCACCATGAACCTGGATCGGTCGAGGACCGATCAGCGTTCAGTGGAGTGTGAGGACGACCGACCCGGCAGTCCCGGTGCCACCGGGATTCCCACCCTTGGCACCACCGGCCGACCCGGCACCTTGGGTGATCGTCACGACCGAGTAGCTCGACCCGCCGCCACCACCACCGGCACCGAACGCTGCCGATCCGGGCGCACCTGCGCCACCTTTGGATCCACCACCGCCGCCGCCACCACCATAGAGGGTGGACGCACCACCGGCGCTTCCGGTGCCGGTCGCCTGGTTGCCACCGGCACCACCATTGCCACCCGTGCCACCGTTTCCCTTGCCACC
>JAFDWI010000287.1 GCA_018268545.1 Actinomycetota bacterium | reverse complement strand
CGCGTTGCGTGCACAGATCCGTGACGACGAGCTTTTGCACGCCGCCGCACGCGGCGCTGCCGAGGCGACCGTGCTCGGCCACACGCGTTGGGCGAGCGTCGGCGTCATCTCCGAGGCCAATGCGCACCCCCTCGACTCCGACGAACGCGAACGGACCGATGGTCCGTTCGTCACGGCGGTCCTCAACGGCGACATCGACAACTTCGCGGACCTCAAGGCCGAGGGTGACCTCAGCATCGCATCCACGATCACGACCGACGCGAAGGTGATCCCCACCCTGGTTTCTCGGGCGCTCGACGCGACCGGAAGCCACGGGACGCCGGTCGACGCATTCCGCTCCACGGTCGCCCGGTTCGACGGTTCGGTTGCGATCGGCGCGGTCGAGGCGTCATCGTCGGACCGGTTGTTGCTCGCCCTGCGCGGCAGCGGGCAAGCGTTGTACGTCGGGTTCGCCGACGATGCGTTCGTGGTCGCCAGCGAACCCTACGGACTCGTCGAGGAAGCCTCGAGGTTCCTTCGGATGGACGGTGAGACACCGTCGGATCCTGCAAATGCGACCGCGAGTCGGGGTCAGATCGTCGAGTTGACTGCCGCCGGGGCGGGAACGCTCGGCGGGCTGCGCCGATGGTCCTACGACGGGACCGAACTCGCCGTCGACCCGGGCGAGATCCGGACCGCCGAGATCACCACCCGTGACATCGACCGCGGCGACGCGCCGCACTATCTGCTCAAGGAGATCACCGAGTCCCCTGCTTCGTTCCGCAAGACCCTGCGGAGCAAGATCGTCCGTCACGGTGATCGTTGGCAGGTTTCGCTGGGGGAGTCGACGGTGCCGACGACGCTCCGTGAGCGGTTGCGGGACGGGTCGGTCCGTCGGGTCGTCACGATCGGGCAGGGCACCGCGGCGGTCGCGTCCCACAGTTTTGCCCGGGCACTCACCGAGGCGGTCGACGGGCTCGAACTCGCCGTCGACGCGTTGCTGGCGACCGAACTGTCGGGGTTCTCGATGCGTCCGGACATGTCCGACACGCTCGTCGTGGCGATCTCGCAGTCGGGTACGACGACCGACACGAACCGGACCGTGGACCTGGTCCGATCCCGTGGCGCCGCGGTCATCTCCATCGTGAACCGGCGTGGCAGCGACCTGTGCGACAAGTCCGACGGGGTGCTCTACACCTCCGACGGTCGCGACGTGGAGATGAGCGTCGCGTCGACGAAGGCCTTCTACGCACAGATCGCGGCAGGGTTCCTGCTCGCGTACGCGCTCGCCGACGACCTCTTGCAACGCCCCGATGCGGTCGCCCTCGATGCGGCGGGCGACGCGGGGCGTGCCGCACGCAGCGATGTGCTCGCCGCGTTACGCGAGTTGCCCACGAAGATGGGCGAGACGATCGCGACCCGGCCGGCGGTCGCCTCCGCGGCGCAACGGTTCGCACCGCCCCGCCGTTACTGGGCGATCGTCGGATCGGGTGCGGACCGGATCGCCGCCCAGGAGATCCGGGTGAAGCTCTCCGAGCTGTGTTACAAGTCGATCGCGTGCGACGCGATCGAGGACAAGAAGCACATCGACCTTTCATCAGAACCCTTGATCCTGGTGTGTGCAACGGGGTTGTTCGGATCGAACGCGGACGACGTCGCGAAGGAGGTCGCGATCTACCGAGCCCACAAGGCCGCGCCGATCGTGATCGCATCCGAGGGTGAAGAACGGTTCGCCGCGGCGCTCGAGGTGCTGACCGTTCCCGTCACCCATCCCAAGTTGGCGTTCGTGTTGGGGACCGTGGTCGGCCACCTGTTCGGTTACGAGGCTGCGTTGGCGATCGACGCACAGGCGGTTCCCCTGCGAGCGGCGCGCATCGCGTTGGACGAGCTCGCCGAAACCTCGACCGACGGCGACGAATTGCTCGCGGCGATGGCCGACCGGTTCGAACCGATCGCGCGGTCCTGGGGCGACGGATTGCGCAGCGGCGCATACGACGGCCATCTCGAAGCATCGATCGGATCGCGTATCTCGACGCTGCTGCGCTTTGCGAGCGGTGTGTTGCCGCTCGAGGTGTATCAACTCGACTTCGGACGACAGGGAACACCGGATGTGCTGGTCGAGTCGCTCGGCGCCGCGCTGGGCCAGGGTATCGAGGCGTTGACCCGACCGGTCGACGCGATCAAGCATCAGGCGAAGACGGTGACGGTCGGGATCTCGCGATCCGACGAGGGTGTGCTCGGCGTGCCGTTGGTCGCAGCCGTCATCGACGCCGGTGCGCCACGCGATCGACTCAGTTACCGGGCGTTGCGGACGTTGGCGGCGCTCGACCCCGCAGTCGAGGAGGTCACCGGGTTCACCCGTTACGAGATCGCCGGGCGACTCGACAACGGTGACGCGACGATCGTCGTGGTCGACCGTGGCGGGATCTCGCTCGACCTGCCGCTGCGCACCGAAGGTGATCCGCGCCTGAAAGGCACCAAACATCGGGTCGCGTTCGAGCGGGAGGTGACCGTTGCGGTGGGACGGTCCGACGGGCGCAGCGTGATCCTCGTTCCCGAGGTGAAGGGCAACGTGTGCACGGGCATCACGCTCGTCCACGTGCGGTTCGCCGATCGGCTCGCGCCGGCGACGATGCGCAGCGTGCTCGAGGGCTATCGCCACCGGTACGCCGCGCTTCGTGACGTGGTGTGCGAGACCGAGCCGACGATGCGCGACGACCTGCTCGGCACGTTCTCGGTCGTGGGGTTGTTGACCGACCCGGTCGTCGTGATGGCGGCTCGGTGGAAACCGGAGATCTGACGGGTCCCGACGGCGTGGGCGGGATCGTCGGTGTCGGGATCGACCTGGTCGAGATCACGCGTGTCGCAAAGGCGTTGGAACGTCGACCCGGTTTGCGAGACCGGCTCTTCACCGATGTCGAGCGCGCCTACTGCGATGCCGGGCGTACTCGGGCAAAGCGCGCCCAGCGTTATGCGGTGCGCTTCGCCGCCAAGGAGGCAGCGATGAAGGCGGTCGGGATGGGCCTACGGGCGCGTTCGTGGCACGACGTCGAAGTCGTGCGTGCGGGTGACGGGACACCGACGTTGCACGTCAGCGGGCAGGTCGCCGCGTGGGCCGACGAGCGAGGCGGCACGCGTTGGCTCGTGTCGCTCACTCACACGACCACGTCGGCCGGAGCCATCGCGCTCCTCCTGGGCGAGCATCCGTAGAAGGCGCCTGACTCACCAGCGCTGGATGCGAGTTCCGCCCGTGTCCGGCCAGCCCAACTCGTTCTTTGCACGCTCGTTCATCTCAGCGGCGCGTTCCCGTGCAAAGAACGGTTCGGGCCGGCCGTGCAGCGTCAGGATTCGAACAGGGCCGCGGCGCCGATGACACCGGCGTCGTCACCCAGCGCCGATGCAATCACGTCGATGCCCGCATGGCCGAACAGGTAGCCGATCGTGGCACGGTGGATCCGCTCGATCCACGCCTCACCGAGGCGTGATCCGAGACCCCCGCCGACGATGACGAGGTCCACGTCTATCAGGGTGACCGCCGAGGCGATCGCGACCCCCAGCGCGTCGACCGCCTGATCGAGCAGCGCTGCCGCTGTCACGTCACCGGCCGCCAGCGCTTCGGCCCACACGCTCGACTTCATCCGGCCGTCGCCCGCCGCAGCGATGAGCTCGGTCGCCTCGCCGGCTGCGGCTCGACGCCGAGCTTCGGTTTCCATCGCGGCGCGGCCCGCGTACGCCTCGACGTGGCCGTGTCCGCCACAGCCGCACCGTCGCCCGTCGGCCCGGTACATCGTGTGGCCGATCTCTCCGGCCGATCCGATCGACCCGCTTCGCAGAGCGCCGTCGAGCACGAGGCCACCGCCGATGCCGGTGCCCCACCACACCGCCAACAGGTTGTCGTGGCCTTTGCCTGCCCCGTGGGTCCATTCACCGCGCAGCGCAACGTTCACGTCGTTGTCGGCTCGTACGTCGACATGGTCGTGCCCGGCATCGGCGAGCCCGGCTCGGATGCGTGTCGTGAGTTCGACGGGGGTGTCGCCGAGGTGCAGGTTCGGCGCGGAACGGAGTGTCCCGAGCGCCGGGTCGACGATGCCGGGCGCACCGATCCCGACGTGGGTGATGTCGAGGTCGTGATCTTCCGCGATTCCCGTGATCAGTCCCGTGATTGTCGAGATCAGTTCATCGGCCCCGGTGAGCGGCGTGGCGACCTTCGCATGATGCTCGGCGCTGCCGTGATGCACCCGTGCCGCGGTGATGTTCGTACCGCCGAGGTCGACGCCGATCGTGGCCATGGATTCGCTCCCTTGCCGTGGATCCGCCACCCGATCGAACTTCGGGAGGTTTCCTGGGAATAACCGAGGTTACCTCCCGAAGTTCGATCGGGTTCGGGGCTACTCGCCGGCCGGGTCGGGCGAGACCGTCACCGTTCGGTGTCGGTCGCCCCGGGGCCGATCACCCCGGGGCCGATCACCCTGATGCTGCCCCCGGCGATCGCTGGAGCGGCGAAGCGATGGCATGCGCGAGGACCTGGTGCCAGTGGGTGAGGAGCAGGCCGTGGCCGGCATCGGGAACGATCTCGACGGTCGCACCCGGGATCGCCTCGCCGAACCAACGGGCGAACGCGGGGGGACATGTCGTGTCGTGGGCGCCCGTCAGCAAGTTCGTCGGCACGGTCGAGGCGGCGAAATCGACCAGCGAACCGGTCAGTTGCACCTCGACGTCCCGGATCAGCCCATCGAGGCCCATCCGGACCGCGTCGCAACATGCCGCCGCCATCTGTATGTCCGCACCGGGGACCGCCGACAGTGCGGCGTCGCCCGACTCGGCGCGGTGCTCGAGCGCGGCCGGCGGGGTCGCGGGGTCGGGTACGAGCATCGGAGCGATCATCGCTGCGGCGGCCGACGCGCCGAGTTCCTCTGCGGTTTCGATCATGCCCAGACGCGCACCTCCGGCGGCGCGTCGGACGGTGGGGTCGCCGAACGCCTCGAAGGGCACGAGCCCACCGACCGCGGTGACCGAGCGCACCCGCGGGGCGATCGTCGCCGCGGCACCCAGCGCCCAGAGCGCGCCCGCCGACCAGGCAACGAGGTGCGCCGAATCGATGCCCAGGTGATCGAACAGCGCGGTGAGGTCTCGGCCGAAGGTCGTCGGGGTGGCGCTCGGATCGAAACTCGAGTGCCCGAACCCGGGTCGGTCGACGGCGATCAGCCGTACGCCCGCGTCGGCCGCGATCGAGGGGTCCGGATGACGGGCGAGGCGCGAGTCCGGTGTGCCGTGGACGAGGAGCACCGGAACGCCGTCCGGGTCGCCCTCGACATCGGCGGCGATCACCCGGCCGGTGCCGGGGATCGCGGCGACCACGTCGGGTGCGCGTCGCAACAGGGCATTCACACGGTCGACGTCGTCGAGCATCGGGGACCGACCGTACCGGGTCACCGTGTCGGTGGGTGAGAGGATGCGCCGGTGGGCGTATCCGACCAACGGGCACAGTGGTCGTTGTCCAAGCGGAGCTTGGAGATCATCGATCGTGAGCCGGGGCAGATGTGACCGATCCGCACAGCCTGTCAGGCAGACTGACGGCGTGATCCCGATCGTCACCCCGGCGGAGATGGCCGCGATCGACGCCGCGGCACCCGAGCCCGTCGAGGTGTTGATCGGGCGTGCCGGATGGGCGGTCGCACGAACGGCGCGTCGGATGTTGGGCGGCACCTACGGCCGACGGGTCGTGGTGATCGCCGGTGGCGGCAACAACGGCGCCGACGGGCGGGTCGCCGGTGAACTGCTCGAACGGCGCGGCATGCGGGTCACGACCGTCGAGCCGTCGGTCCGCGCGCTGCCGAATTGTGACCTGATCATCGACGCGGCGTTCGGCACCGGGCTGAGTCGACCCTGGGTGGCACCGCGTCCGGCGAACCCGATGACGCCGGTGCTGGCCGTCGACATCCCTTCGGGGGTGTCCGGTCTGACCGGCGAGATCCTCGGTGCGCCGCTCCGGGCCGCCGTGACCGTGACGTTCGCCGCGCTCAAACCCGGACTGCTCGTCGGTGCCGGCGCGCAGTTGGCAGGAACCGTCGAGTGCGTCGACATCGGGCTGGACACGACGTCGGCCTCGGCCGCGAAGGTGACCGCCGGTGACGTCGCCGCATGGCTTCCGGCCCGCGCCGCGTCGACCCACAAGTGGCGTGACGCGGTGCGACTCGTCGCGGGGTCACCAGGCATGACGGGCGCCGCGGACCTCGCGAGCGCGGCCGCGTTCCGTGCCGGGTCGGGCTACGTCCGCCGCTCGACCCCCGGCGTCGACCCCGCCGTCGGCAGCCAGGTGGCGACCGGGCCCGTCGAAGCGGTCACCACTCCGCTCGCCTCGGAGGACTGGGCGGGCGAGGTGCTCGCCGACATCGATCGGTTCGGTGCGCTCGCTGTGGGTCCCGGGCTCGGCCGAGCTCCGGGCGTCGCCTCGCAGGTCGCCGCGCTCGTCGCCACGCCCGTGCCGATCGTGATCGACGGCGACGGTCTCCACGCACTGGGCAGCGACCCGGCCTCGGTGCTCGCCGAGCGGCCCGCGGGCGCGCCCCCGGTGGTGCTGACACCCCACGACGGCGAGTTCGTGGCGCTCGGTGGCGATGCCGCCGGCACGGATCGGTTCGCGGCGGTTCGGGACCTCGCGGCGCGCACCGGCGCGATCGTGCTTCGCAAAGGGGCGACGACGCTCGTCGCGCATCCCGACGGTCGGGTCCTCGCGAGCGATACCGGCGATGCTCGTCTCGCGACCGCCGGGACCGGCGATGTGCTCACCGGGATCCTCGGTGCGTTCCTCGCCCGGGGCGTCGAGCCGTTCGCTGCTGCTGCGGCCGCCGCCTGGGTCCACGGGCGCGCCGGTGCTCGTGGCCGGGGCGTCGGCCTCGTCGCCTCGGACCTTCCCCGTCTGGTCGCAGACGTGCTCGCCGATGTCGCGTCCACCTCGGGCGTCCACGCGGCCGGTCGAGCGTCCGTGAGCGATGATGGACGGGTCCGACCCCGATCGATGAGGTGAGCGCCATGACCGATGCCGCACCGTCCGACGACACCGTCGCGGCGTACATGACCACCGATGTGCTGTGTGTGACGACCGAACAGCCGGTGCCCGACGCGGTGCGGGCGCTCGTCGAACGTGGCATCGACGGTGCGCCGGTCGTCGACGAGGCGGGTCGGCTCGTCGGCATGCTGAGCGCGTCCGACGTGATGATCCAGGACGCGCACGTGCACCTTCCGACCGTCATCACCCTGTTCGGCATGTCGGCGGAACTGCCCGGTCAAGCGGCCCGGTACGACCGCGACATTCAACGGGCACTCGCCTCGAAGGTTTCCGAACTCATGGCGCACGACCCGTCCACCATCACCGCCGATGCGTCGATGTCGGACGCGGCGACGATCCTGCACGACGCCGACGTCTCCCGCCTTCCGGTCATCGACGACGACGGGCGACTCATCGGGATCATCGCGCGCGGCGATGTGCTGCGATACCTCGTCGGTGCCGGATCCGACGGGCCGCACTGACCGATGCGGCACGCCTGGATCGAGGTCGATCTCGCCGCGCTGGCACGGAACACGCAGCGCCTCCGTGCCCACGTCGCTCCGGCGGCGCTGTGCGCGGTGGTCAAGGCCGACGGCTACGGGCACGGCGCGGTTCCCGTCGCACTCGCCGCGTTGGAAGCCGGGGCGTCGGTGTTGGCGGTCGCGATCGTCGATGAAGGTGCTGCGTTGCGTGACGCGGGCATCGACGCACCGATCCTGTTGTTGTCGGAATGTCCCGACGAGGACCTGGACGAGGTCGTCCGCCTCGGACTCACACCGACCGTGTATCGCGACGCCTCGATCGACGCGGCCGAGCGCGCGGCCGAGCGCGCGGGGGTCGAACTCGGCGTGCACGTCAAGGTCGACACGGGGATGCGCCGGGTCGGCGCACCCGCCGAAGCCGTCGGGGCGCTCGTCGATCGGATCGCTCGATCCTCGAACCTCAGGATGGACGGGCTCTTCACCCATTTCGCGGTGGCCGACGAACCCGACGATCCCTTCACCGACGAACAGGTCCGTCGATTCGACGACGTCCGGCACGACCTGTCGACGGCGGGCCTTCCCACGGGGATGGTCCATGCGGCGAACTCGGCTGCGGCGCTGCGGGGCGTGGGCCGTGGTGACATGGTGCGGTGCGGGATCTCGCTGTACGGGTTCGCGCCGTCGCCCGCGATGACGATGCCTCTGGCCCTCGACCCGGTTCTGTCGCTGCATGCACGGTTGTCGTATGTCAAGACCGTCCAGCCCGGTGAGGGCGTGTCCTACGGTCTGCGATGGCGCGCCGATCACCCGACGCGCGTCGCGACCGTCCCGCTCGGCTACGCCGATGGGGTTCGACGGATCCTGTCGAGCCGAGGCGCACAGGTGTTGGTGGGCGGCCGGCGTTGCCCGATCGTCGGGACGATCACCATGGACCAGTTGCTCGTCGATCTCGGGTCCGACGCCTCGACGTCGGTGGGTGACGAGGTCGTGCTGCTCGGACCGATGGGCGACGAGCAGATCACCGCGCAGGAGTGGGCCGATCGGCTCGACACGATCACCTATGAGATCGTGTGTGGATTCTCCGCACGGCTACCGCGGCTGTACCGCGGTGCCGGTGCCGCTTCGAGTCGCTGAACTCCGGGCACCGCAGCTTCCCCGGGCACTAGAGTGCGCGCGCGATCGTGATGGATGTTCCGGGAAGGTGCCGATGAAACCTGCACGTCGACGTCTCGTCTGGCTCGCGGCGGGTGGTGCCGCGGTCGGTTACGCGCTCGGTCCGGGCCGCCACGTTGCCGCCCGACGGGTTGCGTCGCGCACCCGCGGTGACATCGACGATGCCTGGTTCGATCTTCCCGATGACGTCCGTCGCCGCGATGTGGCGACCCACGACGGTGGGTCGGTGCACCTGGTCGAGATCGGTGCGGGCCGCCCGCTCGTGCTCCTTCACGGTGTCACGCTCGCAGCCGAGGTCTGGGCGCCGATCATGCATCTGGCGGCCGATCGATTCCGGATCATCGCGCTCGACGTCCGTGGTCACGGTGCGTCCGTCGTCGGGGACGACGGGGTGGGCCGCGTCCAGGCCGCCCACGACCTCGCGACGGTGCTCGAAACCCTCGATGTCCAGGGTGCGATCGTGATGGGTCACTCGATGGGCGGCATGATCCTGGGCCGGTTCTGCGGGGACTTCCCGGACGTGTTGCGTGAACGCGTCGCCGGACTCGTCTTCATGGACACGGCGGTCGCGCAGCTGTTCCCGCCGGGAGTCGACGTGTTGGCGGACCGTGCCGGTCGGGCGATCCTCGCCCGTGAGGCGGCCGGCGCACCCATCCCACACCCGGACCGCGACACCGAACTGCTCGCGACGCGGGTCGCCTTCGGACGCAAGCCTGCCGGACGTGCCGTGCAGGTCGCGGCTCGGCTCGGCCACGACCTCTCCGACGAGTACCGGTCGAAGCTCTGGATCGACCTGTTCGACACCGACAACCGCGACGGGCTCGCGCGGGTCACGCAACCGGCGACCGTGATCGTCGGTGCCATCGATGCGCTGACGCCCGTCTGGGCCGCGAAGCGGATCATGGAGAACCTCGTCGACGGCAAGCTCGTCGTCCTGCCCGGTGTCGGGCATCAGTCGATGCAGGAAGCGCCCCATGCCGTCGTGGACGCCTTGGCGGATCTGGTGGTCCGGATCGAACGGCGAGACGCCACGTCGGCCGCTCCGACCGTTCCGGCCTGATCCCCTCGTCGCGCGGGCGGGCGGTTCGGCCGACCGGTTGGTTACGATGCGCGTCGTGCCCACATCGGACGTGCTGGAGGTCGCCACCGATTCGGTGGAGGGGACCCGGGCGTTGGCACGAGCGATCGCGGCAGTTGTCGAGGCCGGCGATGTGTTCGTGCTCGGCGGGGAACTCGGGGCCGGCAAGACCGCGTTCACCCAGGGGTTGGGTGCCGCACTCGGTGTGACCGGACGGATCGTTTCTCCGACGTTCACGATCGAGCGGATCCACCAGGGCCGCTTCCGTCTCCATCATCTCGACGTGTACCGACTCGATCGGATCCACGAGGCGCTCGACCTCGATCTGGACGAGGCCCTCGACGACGGTGACGTCGCGGTCATCGAGTGGGGTGAGTCGATCGCCGGTGTGTTGGGGCGCGATCACCTGTTCGTCGGTATCGGTCTGGGCGCGGGCGACGACGATCGCACGATCACCCTCGCGGTGCACGGGCCGAGCTGGGAGCGACGACTCGCCGGTCTGGCGCGCATCGTCGATGCCGTGGGTCCACGACAAGTGGACTCGACGTGCTGATGCTCGGCGTGTCCACGTCGACGGCACGGATCGGCGTGGCCGTCGGCGACGACGACGGGATCCGTGCGACCTGGGGGGCCGTG